>DQVB01000211.1 GCA_015661985.1 Planctomycetota bacterium
CCGGCGGCGGGAGCATGCGAGCCGAAACTGTCCAAGCCAGACGTCGGCGCCCGCCGAGCCTGTCGGCCGAACCCCTGAACCGTGCTCCCCAGGTGAGCGCGCCGATCCAATCGCGGCAACGTCAAGGATCGCGACGCCCCCTGCCCGGCCACGTTCGGACCGGCCGCCCGGGCCGGAAGGCCGAGGCCACGCTCCACCCCCGACCGCTTCGCGGCAATGGCCCGGTACTGGCGCGAGGCGGCCGTCACACGATCGCGCTGATCAGCGGACAGGCGGATCAATCTCCGGGAAGGGTGTCGGGCCGCAAGCTCAGTGGCTGGCCGACCCAGCCGTGCCAAGCTGGCGGCTGGCGACCCCGGCCTCGCCCGGCCAACGGCACGCAGCTGCTGGAACGTGTGCGGTGGACGCGCCTCGGGCCGGGCGGCGAAGTACTGGTGCCATCGCTCGAGCCGACTCGGCAGATCCACGCCGGCACGCCGGTTCCGCCAAACGTAATGCGGCCAAAGCGGATCGTACCCGTGGTGTCCGGCATGAAAGCGGAACCAGGGATAGAAGCCGCGGCGCGCATAGACCGGGCCGTAGTAGTCGCCGAAGTAGTAGTGACGCCACCGCGGATGGACGAAAAGGTGGACCAGTAACCGTGGGGTGTCGATCACCACATGGTGCACCAGCCGGTACCCGGGCCGCAAATAGATAGGCCGATAGAAATAGACGGGTGGGCAGAGGACCCCCCGTCGCACCAGCAGATAGTCCCAATAGCCGTGGACGTAAATCACACCCGTCGGCGTCCAGACGTAATAGGCAGGAACCCACACCCAGCCCGGCTGACAAGGGGCCCAATAGCCCGGACGCCAGCGGTAACAGCTGCAATCTGCGTAATAGATCCAGCAACCGGGTACCCAAAAATGGTCATCCGACGGCCGAGGGCTGGTCGGTCCGCGCTCCAGGCTCTCCCGAGGGGGCGGCCGGTAGGTGATCCGATCACTCTCAGCCGGTACCCAAGCCCCGGAGATCCACCGATAGCCCCCGTCGGCCTCCTCCCAATAGCCCGGGAGCCAACGCCGTCCCGGCGGGGCCTTGCGCCAAACGCCACTGACCCACACGAAATCCTCGCGCTCCTCATCCCAAGCCCAGTAGCCCGGGATCCAGACGATCTCCTCCCCCTCGGGCCGCACCTCGGGAGGGACCTCTTCGACCGGCTCCGGCGGCTTGCGAGGCACAACAGGCCCAGGCTTGGCGCCGAAGTCGATCTGCGTGGCAAAAGCCTCGTGTATCGGCCCTCGCATGAGCACCTCGGGCCCCTCCTGTTCAGCAGCCTCCGACTGCGCCTGCGGTCCCGGCCCCGCACCGTCATCCGCCGCCCAAACGGCTCCCACGCCACAAAGCAGCGCCACGGTTGGCCCGACCATCGTTCCCAGCCAACGAACCGCCATCTCTCGTCTCCCTCAGTCAGCCAGGCCGGCCAAGGGCCCGGGCGACAACCCCACAACACCTCGGCACGAAAACACCTCATCCGCTCGCCCCACTACCTGTGCAGTCTACACGGAAACGGCAACTTGAGACACTGCAATGCATGTAGCGCGGGCCGGGCGATTCAGACGTGACCAGCGAGCAGCACAGGGCCACGGGCCCCGTAGCTTGGCTCTCTGAGCCGAGTTTCGCCGTAGCTTGGCTCTGTGAGCCGAGTTTCGCCGTAGCTTGGCTCTGTGAGCCGAGTTTCGCTCCTCGGCTGTTTTCCCGTTCCCGGCTCGGAGAGCCAGGTTACTTCGAAACGCGCGCTGGCGTGGTGTCTCGCAACCCACAGCCTTACCGTCGGCCTATTACGCCCCCCGTTACATCGTGGGGATATGCCCCACATCGCAGACCCGGGCCAGCAACCGCCGACCGTTGGAGAACAGCTGCCTCGACCGACGTCAACCGGGGTTTTTCCGGCCTAAGAGACATGATATACCGCCACACGAGTGATAAAGTGGCCTGCTTTGTCCATCTTTGTCTAGCTCCACTTGGCCATATGTACCACGACGGGGTGGCTCGGGCGAAGCTCGATCGAACGGAGGGCTTTCGACAGAGAGTCTGCCGCCACCAGCCACGCCTTGCCCTGTGTCGAGCCAGTGGGTACATTTAGTGATTCTCGCGTCGAGGTGCACGGCTTGCTGCGCAACCTACTGGTGGGTCGCACTTGTCGAGTGCGACTCCGTGCGGCCGATCAACCGGTTGGTCTCGTGCAAGTGACACACGGCAGGTGTCACCCACTTTGCTTGTGCGGCCGAGGGCCGCGCTGGGCATGGTTCGGAGCGGGGGGGGCGATCGTTGAGAAGCGGTCATGGGTCCCAGGCGCGTGCGGGGAAACTACCATGAGACTGAAAAGCAAGATGAACATGAAGACATACATGGCTCGGCCGCAGGAGGTGAAGCCGAAATGGTGGCTGGTGGACGCCACCGACAAGGTGGTCGGCCGGCTGGCGGCGGACATTGCCAGGATTCTGATGGGCAAGCACCGACCCACGTACACGCCTCACGTGGACACGGGCGACTACATCGTTGTGACCAACGCCGACAAGGTGGTTTTCACCGGCAAGAAGTGGGATCAGAAGGAGTACACTTGGTATACCGGCTATCCGGGGTTGAAGAGCGAAACGGCTGCCCAGCGCATGGCGCGCAACCCCAAACTGATCCTCACCGAAGCCGTGCGGCGCATGTTGCCGAAAAACCGGCTGGGCAGAAAGATGCTCAAGAAACTGAAGGTCTACACGAGCGACGAGCAGCATCCCCATCAGGCGCAGCAGCCGGAGCCGATCGAATTGGGGGTAAAGAGGTCGTAGGGATCGAGAAGCCGTAGCGACCGGCGCCTGGTCGTCAGGATTCCTTGGCCGGGCATCGGCCAGACGGGTGGAGTTGCGGGAGCAGTTGGGCCTATCGGTCAACGCCTCGCAGGCCAGCGAGGTGAACCATTCCTTCGGAGATGATCGAGGACGGGAATTTGATGGCAGAGGCAGCGACAGTCGAGAGCCAGGCGGTGACTGAGGCGTTAGGCACGGGCCGTCGGAAAACGTCGGTGGCCCGGGTGCGCATCCGAGCTGGCGAGGGAAAGATCACTATCAATGGCCGCACCCTCGAAGACTATTTCAAGAACCTGGGCCACCGCAACGCCGTGCTCGCTCCTTTGGAAACGACGGGCAAGCGGAACGAGGTGGACGTGTTCATCCGGGTCGGCGGTGGCGGGATCACCGGCCAGGCGGACGCCTGTAAGCTGGGAATCGCCCGGGCCTTGAGAAACTACGATCCGGGACTCGAGGAGGTGCTCCGCGAACACGACTTGCTCACCCGCGACGAGAGGATGGTCGAACGCAAGAAGTACGGGCTGCACAAGGCTCGCCGCGGGACCCAGTTCTCCAAGCGGTAGGTGCCAGCAGCGTGGAACCGACCAGCTGGTTCATTCCAGTCGGTCCTTCGGCAAACGGAGGCTTCGGGGTTTTTTCCACGCCATTCAGCGCCCTGGGCTCGTATTGCCCCCGTTCCCGGCCAGCTCGAAGTCGACGTGGTTCTTTCGGGCCTGGACGACCAGTTCCAGGCCGGACGTTTCAAAACGCTGATACCGTTTCGGCACGGGCGTGGCCCGGAGGACTTCGTAGTGTGCCCCCTTCTCCAGCCGTAAAGTCTGCGGGGGGACCGTTTGGATGACCAGCTGCCGGTCGCCTTCGATCACTCGCCGGCTGACCGCTGTGCCCGGTGGCATGACCGCCAGCACCTCGGCGATGGCCCCCTTGCCCAGGTCGCCCTCGGCCATCCGGACCACGAAATCCCGCGCCGCCGGCTCGATGCGCACGCGGTACCGCGTACCGGCCGGGGCCCCGCCTACTTGTTTGGCCGTGCCGTAGGCGTAGCGGCCTTGGGCGTCGGTGACCAGGGCGGCGTTGAACCGCGGGTCATCCGTCTCCAGATAGACGCGGGCTCCCACCACGGGCGTGCCGTCGGCCAATCGCACTTGGCCGTCCACCGGATAGTAGAAATCCTCGCCGGCGAACCACCAATAGAAGCCGACCATCACCACGACCAGCAGCAGGGCCAGGAGGCGGTAGTCACCCAGGCCCCGCCACATGTTCCGGCCCCGCAGGGCCTCCAGTGGCGACTTCCATACCAGCGCCTCGCTGGCCGGCGTGTGCCGGTGGGGGAAGACGTACGAGAGTACGATCAGGAGGATCGATTCGAGCACAAACAGGATAAACGCCTGCAACAGCGCCCCCACCTCGTATTCGCCGATCACGTTCAGCTTGTGGTAGTTGATGACGAACAGGACCAAACCGACAAGCGATCCACCCACCAGGGTGATGAGCGAAGCGGTCGCCGAAGCGCGGCGCCAAAACACGCCCCAGAAAAACACAACGGCCGTGGGCGGAGCCACCACCGGGAAGACGTCCACCATCATCTGGAAGATCGACTTCTGCCCCTCGATGGCCATCGTCCAGGCCACCGCCAGGCACATGGCGGCAAAGGTGGCGACGCGGCCGACGGCAACCAGATGCCGGTCGTCGGCCCGAGGCTTGAACCGCTTGTAGATGTCATAACTAAAAAGGGTGGCGATCGAGTTCAAGGCCCCGGAGACCGTACTCATCAGCGCAGCCAGCAAGGCGGCTACCACGATCCCGCGCATCCCCGCCGGCAAGACATGGGCAATCAAATGGGAATAGGCCTTCTCCGTGTCAGGCATACCGTCGGGCCGAAGCGGAAGCGGGCCAATCCTGCCCGAATTGACCAGGGCCAAACAGATCACCCCCGGAATGACGAAAATCAACACCGGGAGGATCTTGATGAACCCCGCAAAGAGCGGTCCCACGCGAGCATGATTCTCGTCCTTGGCGCCCAGCACGCGCTGGACAATGGTCTGGTCCGTGCACCAGTACCAGATTCCCAACACCGGATAACCCAACAGGACAGCGTACCATGAGGTCCCCGTTGGGTCCGTGTCAGGGCGGATCATCGAGATGTTGCCCGGGTGGACGTTCGCTTTGACCCCACGCCAACCGTCGACGACCTGGCCTACTCCAACCAGTCCGGCCCATGTGCCGTCCCAGCCGCCCATCATGTAAAGGCCGAGCACAGTGATGCACACGGCGCCGGTGAGCAGCACGATCGTCTGGATCGATTCGGTCAGCACCACGGCCAACAGCCCGCCGATGATGGTGTACAGGGCCGTGGCGCCGCAGATGCCCAACACGGTGAAAAAACGATACTTCTCCGGTTCTTGCACGCCCAGCGGCTGGAGCACCGAACCCTCCAGCACGATCGTTCCCGTGTACAGGGAAAAACCGATATGGACCATCACCGCCGAGAAGATAGACAACACGGCCAAATAGTCCCGACTGGCCCGACTGTAGCGCCTTTCCATGAAATCCGGCAGCGTGGCCACACCCGAACGGATGTAAAAGGGCGCGAAAAACAGGGACAACAATACCAGCGTAAACGGCGCCATCCATTCGTAGTTGCCGTAGACCAATCCCGACTCGTAACCGTTCTGGGCGAAACTGACCAGGTGGATCGTGGAGATGTTCGTGGCGAATAGAGCCAGCCCGATGATGGGCCACGTGAGGGATTTGCCGGCCAGGAAGTAATCGCTGCCTTGGGCCCCTTTGCGACGCAGCCCCGCCCAACAGCCAAGGGCCACGATCCCCACCAGATAGACCAAGATGATGGCCAGGTCGATTCCGCCCACTTCAATCCGCTGGGACCCGGGTGATTGGCTTGCCCCCGCCGCGCTGGCCTCCGCCCAAACCTCACCGCCAAACAGCCATAACCCCAAAACAAGCGGCACCAGTCGTCTGACCATCGTCTGCGCGTCACCTCCCAACTGCGGTTGCTCTCCCGCCGGCCTGTGTGCGTCGCTTCAATCTGGCCGTCGCCGCCTGAGGTGGCAAGCGGCAACGGCTCCAGCTCCCGGTCGTCGCCCTGAGGGGGAGGGTTAGGAGGTTAACAGATCCCCCGCCACCCGGCAAGGAAGAACGCATCGTAGCCCGCTGCGCACGCTGCATCGCTGCCCGAACAGCCTCAAGCAACGGAGCGGCCGAGACAAAGCGACGGCACGTAAGCGTTGGACGGTGATGGGCTCTGGGTGGGGAAGTTGAATGCTCGGGGTTGACCAGCCACGCAGTCCTTCCCGGTTTTGTCGCGCGCGGCGGCGGAGACGGTGGACGAAGCGGGCAAGCCAATCCATGGCGGGGCGGGCCCGGTAGGAGCCTGGCTCTCCTGGGCCGGGCAGCCGGGAACACGGGGCAATCGACGAAACAGTGGAGTGGATTCTCGGCTCTGGAGAGCCAAGCGACGCGCGGGCGCGCCGGAAGGTTTCAAAG
>DQVB01000540.1 GCA_015661985.1 Planctomycetota bacterium
AGACAGGAGACAGGGGTCCGGGGTCAGGAGACAGGGGTCAGGGGTCAGGAGACAGGGGTCAGGGGTCAGGAATCAGGAGGGGAAATGCCCAAGTGCTGCTTTGCACAGGGGCGGGAGAGTACTATCATAGGGTGGGTGCTCATGGAGGTCGCATCGCCGGTAAGGAAGGTGGGGGGAGTGTGTTCAACCCATGCTGCGGTTCTGGTGGCGGCACGGGGTTACCCGGCGGAGGGATGAGCCATGGCAACAATTCTGGTTGTTTGCCCGAATGGGCACTCGCTGAAAGTCAAGTCCTCCCTGGCCGGCAAGACGGGGCGATGTCCGGTCTGCAGGGCCTTGGTCAAGGTGCCCAATCCCTCCACCGAGAAGCTCTCCGAGGAGGCGATTCTGCAGATCATTAGCTCGCCGGATGAGGATGAGGCGTCGGAAAGGGGGAGTGGACCACGGGAGATACGGTTGCCGCACGGCGCTGGCCAGCCGATGAAGTCCTGCTCGCGGTGCAATCGCGAGATCCCTGCCACCACGCACATCTGCCCCTATTGCCACACGTACATCGCTGGACTTTCCGACTTCCAGAGCTGAGGCTGGCGATGGCACCCTCGGCTGGCCGAGCGGCTCGCGGTTGGTTTCCCGGAGAAAGCCATGGGGGGGCTCGGTTTCGGGCTGGACGGCGCGGGTGGGAAGTTGGGGGTTCTTGTGCCACCGTTCGAGGGGTGCCTGTTCCTCCGAGTGTCGGATTGGCGCGGCGGGCCCCACCCGCTTTCCGATGGGGGGGGCCGTGTCTGGCCGCTAGCGTTCCCCGATGCTGGTCGGCTATAGTACAATACGAAAAGGGTGTGATTCTGGGTCTGGGGTGCCGGCGGTGAAGCCGGCACCGATCTCGATGAGCGAAGCCACAATATCGGTCGTCAGTTCCCAATCGCTGCTGGCGGTTTTCGGAACTTGTGATCAGCACTTGCGGAAGATCCGGGAGGCTTTGGGCGTCAGCATCTCAGCCCATGACGGCCGTATCCACGTGCGCGGCGACGAGGAGGCTGTGGCGCAGGCCACGCGGGTCTTGGAAGAGCTCCAGGAACGGGCCCGGCGCGAGGGGCACGTGGATGGGGAGGACGTGACCCGAGCGCTGGAGGATCTGAAGCGAGGCCGTCGGTTGGCTGAGCCAGCGGCGATCGAGGTGTATCATGGGCGTCAGGTCCGGCCGCGTACGGCTGGCCAAGCCCGTTACGTGTCCGCCATGGAACGGGCCGACGTGGTGTTGTGTAGCGGTCCGGCTGGCACAGGCAAGACGTATCTGGCTGTGGCCGTCGCCGTCAGCTGGCTGAAGAGCGGCCGCGTGCGGAAGATCGTGTTGGTGCGCCCCGCGGTGGAGGCGGGCGAAAGCTTGGGCTATTTGCCCGGTGATTTGCAGGCCAAGATCAACCCCTATCTGCGCCCACTGATGGACGCTCTTCGGGAGATGATGGAGCAGGAGCTCATCCGCAAGTACTCTGAGGAGGATGTGATCGAAGTGATCCCGCTGGCCTACATGCGGGGCCGGACGTTGAACGAAGCGTGTATGATCCTGGACGAGGCGCAGAACACGACTGTGGCTCAGATGAAGATGTTTTTGACTCGCATGGGCCACGGGTCGAAGATCATCGTGTCGGGGGACATCACCCAGATCGATTTGCCGCCTCATACCAAGAGTGGTTTGGTGGACGCCTTGGCCCGGTTGCGTGGGATTGACGGGGTGGCGGCGGTGGAACTGACGCAGCGAGACATCGTGCGCCATCGGTTGGTGCAGGACATCGTCAACGCATACGAACAGCCGCGCAAGAAGCGGCGTTAGGGAGCGGAAGCGGCTCGATGGGCAACGGCTCTCAGAAGCGGACGCGGCAGGAGCGGGTGGCGGCTTTGGAGTTGCCTCCGAGCCAGTGGGAGCGGGCGTGGGGCCAGTTGCGGCATCGCGAAGTGCTCTGGGCGTTGGGGCTGTGTGCTCTGGCGGCCGTGGCCATCTGTGCCGCCTTGGGCGCTTGGGATCCGCCGCTGCCGTACCGTCTGGGCCAAACCCCATCGCGGGCGGTGACGGCGCGGGTCGGTTTCCTGGGGGCGAAGGGCGAGCGTTATGAGGCGGGGGCCGTGTTGGCCGAAGTGGGTCAGCCCATTTCGGGTGCCCAACTGAGACTGCTCAAGCTGGAACACGCTGCAGTGGTGGCCGGACGCACCTTCCCCCAACGATTGGTGCGTGCGACGGCCACAGTGGCCTTGGTGCTCGTTCTCACGGCGCTGGCTGCCCTCTACCTCTACCACCGCCATCGCCCCCGGCGTTTGCCGGTGAAGGAATTGGCCACCGTGCTGGTGCTCTCCGTGTTGACCGTCACGGCGGCCCGATGGGCGGCCTTGGACCCGTGGCGGGCCGAGGTGGTGCCCCTGTTGGCCTTTGCCCAGGTGGTGGCCATTGTCTATTGCCAAGAGACCGCGCTGGTGCTGACCACGGTGCTGACGGTGCTGGTCGTGATGGGGTTGGGCCAGGGGATGGGGGCGCTGGTCCTTTTGGCCGGGGCGGCGGCGGTGGCCGTGCTCCAGCTGAATCGGATCCGCAGCCGCAGCAAGCTCATCTATGTGGGGCTGGCCACGGGGCTCACTGCAGCGGCCCTGTGTATGGTGACGGCCTTGGCGGCGGACCAGCAACCCAGTTGGGCCTTGGCTGGCAGGGCCGGATGGCTGGCCGGTTGCGCCTTGGGCACCGGCTTCCTGCTCACCGGTTTGCTCCCCTTCGTGGAACGCTATTTCGGCATATTGACCGACGTGAGCCTGCTGGAATTGGGTGACGTGTCCCATCCGCTGTTACAGGAGTTGGTGCGGCGGGCCCCGAGCACCTACAACCATTCGATCACCGTGGCGGCCATTGCCGAGGCGGCCGCTGACGCCATCGGCGCCAGGGGGCTGCTGGTTCGCGTGGGAGCCTACTTCCACGATATCGGCAAGATGCTCAAGCCGGAGTATTTCATCGAAAACCAGCCGCTGGACGAGAACCGACACGCTTCGCTCATCCCCGCCATGAGCACCTTGGTGATCATCGCCCACATCAAGGACGGCGCGGACCTGGCACGCAAACACAAACTGCCTCAAGCGATCATCGATTTCATCGAACAGCATCACGGTACGACGTTGGTCGAGTACTTTTACGGCCGGGCCCACGAAATGCGCCACAACGATCCGAATGGCGGCCCGGTGGACGAGAACAGCTACCGCTACCCTGGGCCCAGGCCACAGACCAAAGAGGCTGCCGTCCTGATGCTGGCCGACGCGGCCGAAAGCGCGTGCCGATCGCTCATCGACCCGGCCCCGTCTCGGATCGAGAGCCTGGTGCGCGATGTAGCCCGCCGCAAACTGACCGATGGCCAGTTTGACGAGACGAACCTCACCCTGAGGGAACTGCGAACGATCGAGGATTCGGTCATCAAGTCGCTGGTGGCCAACTACCACGGGAGAGTGAAATATCCGGGCCAACGAACCGCCTGACCGCCTTGGGCAACCGACAACTGTGTTGACCGTCGCCATCAGCAACCTGCAGCGCCGGGTGCCGCCGGATCGCCCGAAGATCCGCCGCGCCGTGCGGTTGATCCTGGGGGACCACAGCGTCCGCCGCGGCTCGCTCAGCGTGGTGGTGGTCGACGACCGGACGATCCGGCAGTTGAACCGCCGCCATTTGGCGTGTGACGAGGCGACCGACGTGCTCAGCTTTCCGCTGGAACAGGACGACGGCTACCTGGAGGCTGAAGTGGTGGTCAGCGCCGAGCGGGCCGCCGCCGTGGCCGCTCGATACGGCTGGACGGCCCCCGAGGAGTTGCTGTTGTACGTCATCCACGGCACGCTCCACCTGGTGGGTTGGGACGACCAGGATGCGCGGGCGCGGCGTCGGATGCGGCGGCAGGAACGAGCCTATTTGAGACGGCTGGGCGTGCCGCAGCCGACGGCCCGGCGCAGGCGGAACGCCCAGGACGAATCGACCCCAGAATCAGTCCGCTTGCGGCCAAGGCGCCGGCGGGAGGCGGACGGAGGCGAAGCGAAGCGGTGAGCCCCGAAGCAGTATTCTGGTTGGCCGTCGCCGGGCTGGTGACCACGTGCATCGCCGCCATCGGCGCCCGCTCGGCTGCCGAGTTCTCCCGTCGCGGACTGGAAGAGATCTGCGGCCGCCGGCAGAGTCGCGATCGCCTGGGCGAAATCCTTCTGCGCCACGACCAAGTCTCGCTGGCCGCCGAAACCCTCCAGGTGATCGCCACCGCTGTGGTCATCAGTTGCGTGGCCCTGTGGCTTTGGATGGAACGTCAAGGCGATGGCTGGGCCGGATGGCCCCTGTTGGCGTTGGTCATGGCCACCGCGGCGATGCTACTTCTGGCCGTCGAGATCTGGGTCCCTTGGGCGGTGGCCCGCCTTTGGGCTGAACCGATCCTCTTTTTCGGTTGGCCCTTCTGGAAAGGCCTCTGCACCGCCCTGGCCCCCTTCGGTCTCGGCGCCCGTTTCGTCGACACCGTGCTGCACCGGATCGTTGGACGGACGCCGGAAGCCCCCGACGAAGAATCCTTCGAAGACGAAATCCGCAGCATCGTTACCGAGGGCCACCGGGAAGGGCTGCTGGAAGAGGACGCCCGCGAAATGATCGAAGGGGTCATCGAATTGAGCGACATGCAGGTCTCCGACGTGATGACCCCCCGCACGGACATGGTCACCATACCCACCTCTCTCGG
>DQVB01000028.1 GCA_015661985.1 Planctomycetota bacterium
CAACGGCTCGGCCAGCACGCTTTTCTGCTTCAACGATCCCTCTTTCTGGGCGCCGGGCGTATGACGGCCTGTGAACAAATCGAGGCGGTCTTCCAGTCGGTGGCTCGGCTTGTCGCGCAACAGCATCCCCACGCCGACCACCAGGGTGGACACACCAAGGAACGTGGCAAGGGCGATCAGAAATGGATCCATGGGCCGTATTAGTCCTCCAGCATCACGCGCTCACGGAAAGCACTGGACGGCAACCGCACGCCGGCAGCCTCGAGCCGCGGCATGAACGAAGGGCGAATCCCCGTGGCCACGAAGCGCCCGTAAGCCCTCCCATTCTCGTCCACACCCTCCTGCTCGTACCTGTAGATCTCCTGCATCACCACCGTGTCCTGTTCCATCCCCACGATTTCGCTGATGTGGGTCACCTTTCGCGTCCCACCCTGGAGGCGATTCGTCTGGACGATGACGTCTATGGCGGCGGCCACCTGGGTCCGCATCGCCTTCAGGGGCAGTTCAAAGCCGGCCATCATGATCATCGTTTCCAGTCGCGCCAGGGCGTCGCGCGGCGAGTTGGCGTGGAGTGTGGTCATGGACCCCTCGTGGCCGGTGTTCATCGCTTGGAGCATGTCCAGGGCCTCGGCGCCGCGGCATTCGCCGATGATGATCCGTTCCGGACGCATACGCAGGGCGTTGCGCACCAGGTCGCGGGCCGTGATCGCCCCCCTGCCCTCGATGTTCGGCGGCCTGGTCTCCAGCCGCACCACGTGGTCCTGCTGAAGCTGCAGCTCCGCAGCGTCCTCGATCGTCACAATCCGCTCGGTGTTGGGGATGAAGCTGGAGAGCGTGTTCAGCAAGGTGGTTTTCCCAGAACCGGTACCCCCGGAGACGATGATGTTCAACCGCGCCTTGATCGCCCCCTCCAACAGCATCACCATCTCGGGTGTGAAGGCCTTGAAATTGAGCAGGTCTTCCAGCTTCAGCGGGTTGGTGCCGAACCGGCGGATGGAAACGGCCGCACCATCCAGGGCCAAAGGTGGAATGATGGCGTTGAAACGGGAGCCGTCCGGCATGCGGGCGTCGACCATGGGGCAGGTTTCATCCACCCGCCGCCCCACCTTGGAAATGATCCGGTCGACGATCTGCAACAGGTGATCGTTGTCCCGGAAGGTGACGTTGGTTTTCTCCAGCTTCCCCCGCCGCTCCACATAGACGTTCTTGGGTCCGTTGATGAGGATATCGCTGATGGAAGGGTCCTTCAGCAGAGCCTCCAGGGGCCCCAGGCCGAAGGTCTCGTCCAGCACCTCGTCGATCAGCCGTTCCCGCTCGCTGCGGTTCAGCAGCGTGTCCTCGGTGTCACAGAGATGCTCGACCACGTAGCGGATCTCGCGGCGGAGGACATCCCCCTCCAGTTCACTGATCCGTGTCATGTCAAGCTTGTCCACCAGCTTGGCGTGGATCCGCTGCTTCAGTTGCTCGAAACCGACCTGCTTGGGGTCTCCCAGACGTGTACCGTTCAGTGCGCGAATGCTCATCATCGACCGACCGCGAAGTTGGATCTCTTCGGTAGCCCTTCACCCATGGCCGAAGACGATGGTCCTCGGTCTCAGAAAACATAGCTCACAGATCCCCCCGCGGGCGGACAAGATCCGCCCGCCAACCCTCCGATAAGACGGAAACGGTCGGTCGTGACGCCTCCCGGGCGATCCGCAGGCGGGCCGGGCACTTTCGTCCCATCGCAGGGATCGCCGCGGCCCATGTCCGCCCCCGGGCCTCGGGCACCCGGCGGCGCATAGGAAAGCCCGCGGGCAGAGGGCCCGCGGGCTTCGGACGAGGGGGAGGTGCGTCGTGCCAAGGAGGGGTTATTTCGTCTGCGTCGCCTGGGGCCGGGTGGCCAGTTCCAGGAACCGCTGGGCCTCGTCCGCATGACCCAGCTCCCGGTGCATGGTGGCCAGGTTGCTGTAGGGCACTTCCAGGGCTTGGCGATCGGCAAGGCCAGCCCGCACGGCTTCCTCGAGCAATTGCACACCGCGCTGGGTCAGCTGCAAGGCCCGCTCCTTCTGGTCCATGTCCCAATAGGAGACCGCCATGCTGACGAACGTTTCACCCAGGCGGCCCTTTTCCCGCCCAGGGAGCTTCTCGCCCAGTTGGTCGAAGACGGCCAGGGCCTTTTCGAACCACTCAATGGCCGCCTTGTGATCGGCCTTTCCGATCGAATAGATCGCCCCCAAGCGGAAGTAGAGCCGCCCCACCAGATACTGCTCCGCCACACTGTCGCCGCGGAGCGATTGGCCTTGCTGGAAATACTCCGCCGACCGCTGGCCGTATCCCAGCGCCGCGGCGTGCTCCCCGCGCATTTGATACGTCTGCACGGCATCGTAAAGGGCCAAGGCCAAATCCCATTGGAGCCGCTTCCGCCGAAGGGGCGAATCGGCTGCCGCCAACAACTCCTCGCCGACGGACACACACTTCTCTACCCACGGGGTCGGATCCACCTTGCCTTCCAGTCCCACGCAGGCGGTCAGGGCGCGTGTGGCCACACGCATCCGCAGCTCGCGGCTGGCCCGCTCCTGGCTGATCATCTCCTCGGCAATCGCCTCCGCCTGTTCCAGCCACCGGGGGACGGCCTTCTCCTTCTGATCCCAGAACCCCCAGGCGATGTCGTTGGCCGCTCCCAGATGGGCGTCCAAAAGGACCTTCTTGGCCGCGATGCGCACCGCCGGGTAAGGGCTTTCTACCAGCTGGCTGGCCGCCTTGATCGCCTCCGAATGGTACCGGAACGCCTTCTTGTAGTCCGGCTTGTCGCCGGAGGCGGCCAGATCGCCCAGCAGGCATAAGGCCCGCGCCTTCACGTGGGGACGCTTCTGGCAGTCCGCAAGGGCACGCTCCGCCTCTTCGGCCGCCTCGGCGTACCGCCCCACCTGCCCCAAGATCTGGGACCGTGTGACCCGGTACTGCGCGTCGCTCGGCTCGAGCTCCACGGCCTTGTCGCTGGAGATACCGCCCTCCTGGGGTCTGCCCAACGCGGCCAACACCCGGGCGCGCAGCCAGTAGGCGCGGTGGTTGAGTGGATCGAGCTGAATCGCCTGATCCAGATCCGCCAAGCTCAACTCGGTTTGAGCCTCCAAATACGTCTCGGCCCGCAGCACAAAACTCTCCGCGGTGACCGGCTCCAAAATCACGCTGGTCACCTGCATCGTCGTCTTGCCCGGCTCCGGGCTGGGCTCGAAGGCGAACATCACACCCCGCTCCGGGAACGCTTGGCCCAAGATGTTCCCCTTGTCGTCGGCCACCAGTACCGGCCGGATGGCGCCGAGCTCCAACTGCTCGGCCACGGTACGGGCAGGGAAGCGACCCTGCAGTCGGACCACGATCGCCTGGACCTTCCCGGCCCGGAGGGTGACCTCCACCTGCGGGAATTCGTCCATTCGATACAGCAGCAGGGTCTTGCCCGCCTGCTGGATCGTTTTCGACGGCTCACCCCACAGAGTGTTCAGCTTGGCAGCCGTGGTCACCCCAGGCGTCACGCCGTTGAAGCTGGCCGTTTCCACCTCCACCGGCCCAGCCGTCTGGGGGTCAGGGGTCGGCTGCAGCGAATGCGTCGGCTGCGGTTCGGCCGGCAACGGCTTGACTTCGTCCGACGCGGTTGCCGATAGCTGCCCGGGCTCCGCTCGGGTTGGTGGATCCGCAGCAGGTGCGGGCTCGGACTCGCCCTCGGATTTGCCTCGCTCACCGGCCCTTTCGCCCGAGGCCGCGTCCCCGGATCCCTGGCCCAATGCCCGCTCCGGCTCGAGCACCCGGAGCCGGACTGGGCCGCTTGGCTGGGATACCCGAATCACCGAAGGGTCGGAGGACTGGCCGGATTCCCCCTTCGACGTACCCTCGGCCGAGCCTTGGACAGCCACCGTGGCCGGCGCGGATGCATCGGACCCACGCCCTCCGTCGCCCTCCGCTTCGACCGTTTCCTTCACCGAGCCGCCCGACCCGCTCTGGGGGGCATCCTGCTGCTGGACGGCTCCGCCGTCAGCCACCGCTTGGCCGGGAGGCTCGGCCGCCACAGCCAGAGTCATGGCCACCCAGGCCACACCGGCCACCCCGATCCTGGCCAACCACCACAACTTGCCACACTCCATCGCGCGTCCTCCACAAACTCGCCCAGTCCGTCGGGCGAGACCAACCCTGCCAGGGTTCCCCCTGTACGGAAAAGATTCCTCCACCACGAAGACTATGTGGTGGGCGCGTAGTCTTAGCGAATTTGCGGGAACGAGTCCATAGGGAATTGGGCAAATTCCAGGATCGGGACCAGATTTGACGGATTTTCGCCATCCTTGCCCCCCTGGAGAGGTGTGCGGCCAGGACAAACCTCGGCCGCCCCAAAGAGGATGGGCCCTGTAAAGCTGGCGATCGCCCGCCGCACCGACGTGATCGTCCGGCGTCGGTGCCCAGTGGAGCGATCACGCGGCGGCGGCGGGAGCCCCGCTTGACGGGGCCGTGCGTGGTCTGATGGAATAGCCCGGTTGGTAGTGGTGCGGCGATGTTCGACCCGGATGAGTATCTGCTGATCGACTTCGGCGAGGGCCGGCGTCTGGAACGGTTCGGACCGTTCACCCTGGATCGACCATGTCCGGCGGCGGAGAAGTTCGCCCGCCACGATCTGGGGCCCTGGTCGCGTGCCGACGCGAGGTTCGATCGCACGGAGGGCAAACTGGGCCGGTGGGTCGACCAGGTACGGCTTCCCCGGTCGTGGGTGATCCGCCATGGGGCGATTCGGTTCGAGCTGAAGCGAACCGATTTCGGCCATCTGGGCGTGTTTCCGGAACAGGCGGCCAATTGGGATTGGATTGCCCAGCAGGTGGCGGCCGCCGGGGATCGAGTGCGGGTCCTGAATCTCTTCGCTTACACCGGCGGCAGTACACTGGTGGCGGCTGCGGCCGGGGCCGAGGTGAGCCATGTGGACGCGGCCCGCAACGTTGTGGCTTGGGCGCGCAAGAACGCCGAGCTTTCCGGGCTGGCTTCAGCCCCGATCCGCTGGATCACCGAGGACGCCATGAAGTTCGTGCGCCGGGAGCTGAAGCGGGGCAACCGCTACGACGCGGTGATCTTGGATCCACCCAGCTATGGACATGGTCCGCGTGGCGAAGTGTGGCGGTTGGCCAAGCATCTGGAGCCGCTGATGGCCATGTGTGTCCAACTGACCGGTGGCCGGCCCCGTTTCCTGCTGCTCACCTGCCACACCCCCAAATTCGGCCCGCGGCGTCTGAAAGCCCAGCTGGCCGCCGCCCTCGGCCCGGCGGCCCGCGGCCAGCTGGTGGCTGTGCCCATGGAACTGATCAGCGTCGCCCGCAAACGGTTGCCCAGCGGGACGGTGGTCCGTTGGCAGCGGGATGAGTCGTGAAAACGGGGCGGCTGCGATCGCCGCGGGCAAACAAAACATGCTCGGCCGCGCACCCCCTTCGCCACGCACTTGTCCAACCGCGGGTGGGGAAAGACGCCGGGTGCGGTATAATGGCCTCGCCGGGGGACCGGCGAAGTGGACTGGTCAATCGTCGGAGACGTGCGCAATGGCCGTCGGGCACCCGCCCCAAGATTTCCAACCCACGGCCGACTGGGATACGCTCCGCCTGCGCGCCGGACTTCTGCGACGAGTCCGGCAATTCTTCGACGGCCACGGGTTTCTGGAAGTGGAAACGCCGCTGCTGTCGGCCGAGACCGTGGTGGACCGACATCTGGATCCCTTCGCCGTGGCGGTCGACCGGGAGCGATCGACCCGTGGAGACACGCCCAGGTTTTGGCTGCAGACGTCACCGGAAATGGGAATGAAACGGATGTTGGCTGCCGGGGCGGCGGCGATCTATCAGGTGAGCCGTTCCTTCCGTCGCGGTGAAGAAGGTCCGTTGCACAATCCGGAATTCACCATTGTCGAATGGTACAGGCGGGGAGACGACATGGCGGCCGGGATCGATCTGTTGGACCGGTTGTGTCAGGTTGTACTGGGGAGCCGGCCGGCAGAGCGTTTGAGTTATGCTGAGGCCTTTGCACGACATCTGGGGATCGACCCCCACCGGGCCGGCTGCGCGGAACTGGACGAGAAGGCCCGGCAGTTGGGTATTGCCGTGCCCGAGACGTTGCCGGGTGATGACCGCGACAGCTGGTTGGACCTGCTGCTGGCCGAACAGGTGGCGCCGCGCCTGGGACTGGCTCGACCGACGATCCTCTACGATTATCCGGCCACCCAGGCGGCGTTGGCTCGGGTGCGTCCCGGCCAACCGCCAGTGGCGGAGCGGTTTGAGCTGTTCATTTCCGGGATGGAATTGGCCAACGGCTACCACGAACTGCTGGACCCAGACGAGCTGGCGCGGCGCACCCGACAGGCCAACGCCCAGCGGGTGGCCGACGGCAAAGAAGTGCTGCCCGAGCCGCGCCGATTGCTGGCCGCCATGCGTGCCGGGCTGCCGCCGTCGACAGGCGTGGCGTTGGGCTTCGACCGACTGGTGATGGTGGCCACCGGCGCGTCGCGCTTGGAGCAGGTAATGCCCTTTCCTTTCTCCCGCGCCTGAGGCCAAAGGGCTTCCTGCCTCAGCCGAATTGGACATCGCCGCTTCGGGGCGGCCGGAATGGGCCGCACACCCCAATGACCGTGCGCGGGTTGTGCGACAGACGCCGCGGGCGGAAATCCGAAAGACGAAGCACAAAAGCGCGAAAGGAACACGAAATCCGAGATTCAAATGTCCCAAACGTGTACAAGCGGACACTGGATGCTGTGCCGCAACCGCCAGATAGCAGCCGGTGTCTTTGTCACTGGGGTTTGGGAGATTCGGACTTGTTTCGACATTCGGATTTGTCGTTGCCGGTGTCGCAGAATCGCGCACCGTCGTTTGAGGCAGTGCGTCGGTTGCGCGGGGCGAACCGACCAGGTTCAATTGGCCCACCAGTGGGTGGTCTGTTCCAGGGCCGTGTAATCGCGGATCTGGTCGGAGACCCCGCCCCTTTCGGTCTGCTCGACGATCTGCCACGGATTGATCTGGACCCCCCCGGCGGCCACCAGCCATCCGCCCCGTTTGCGGAGCATGGCCGTTTTCGATGGTGCCTGACGCGGCGCCGGTAGCTGGATGGTCGCGTACCCCGGCTGGCGGCCCAGCAGCACGGGCAGCTCCAAACCGGCTCGCCGCAGCAGCCCCTCTTTGGCCAGCAGGGCGCCGACGACGGCCAGGTCCATGCAATTGCGCAGTTGGCCGAAGGCCGGATCGGCTTGGGCCAGTTCGTCGTACCGCTCGGTCAGCAGCTCCGCCCATCGTTGGGCGACCGGGTCGGGCCGGCCGGCCCCACGTTTGACGCCCTGGTCGCCCAAGAAATCGCTTTCAGCCATGGCCTTTACCGACCCGCCGCGGATGTGCCACGCCAGCCCGTCGGCGGCGCGGACCAGGGGCTGGTAATCGGGGGCCAACCACCATCGGGGGAGCATATTCATCGCCTTGCCGGAGCGAACCAGATGGAGGAAACTGGGAAGACCGGGCACCGGAGCCGGCTCCAGGTTCATCCCTATCCGCTTCATCCGGTAGTCGGCCGAGACCATGACCCGCGCGAAATGACTCTCCTCGGGCACACCGGTGATGCTGATGAGCTGAGGCCCGAGTTGCGATTCCAGGATGCGGGCCGCTTGGGTGCTGGAAACACCTCGCATCTTGCGCGACGCGGCCACGAAGCGCTGGATCCCCTCCGGCGTGGGATCGATCGAGCAGCTGATGACCGTGGGCTGGGGGTTGAAGGCCGAACGCAACGCCACGACCAAATCATCCAGCAGCATCACCGGTTTGCCGCTGTTCCGCCCTACCACCGCCCCGCGAGCGTTCGTGTGCCACGGTTCGGCCGGGCCGACTAAAACGACGTCGTTTTTTTCGGGATAGACCAACACGTACTCGATCCGCAGCAACCCGCCCAGATAGAGCAAGCCGTCGGGCAACTCCTGGCCCGCCTCGGCACATTGCCGAACGGTCTGCTCGATCCGCCGCAGCGAGATGCGACGCGTGGGGGCCGCTTCATCCAAGCCCTTCGGCACAGGTCCCAGCCATTGGTTCAGGGCTTGGCGGAGCTGCTCCAAGTCGGCTGCCGTGGCGGAGACCAACATCCCCTGGGGGTCGATCATCACCCCGCCCACGGCCCGCGTGCTGAAGAGGTTCTGTTGCTGAGCCCACGCTGAGTGGCTCAGCCATAGCCCCAGGCCTGTGGCCAGCAAAGCCATGGCCAGACGGACCCGGATGCCGTTGGCTCCTGCGCGCTTGCTCATCACTCGGTCTCCTTTTCGGATCGAAAGGGAAAACGGCGACCCGTTTTCCTGCTGTCTGCTTCGGTTGATGGGACGGTGGAGGCGACCCATGCGCCCACGCCCGAACAGGAACAGATCACCAGAAGATGCCTTATCCCCCTTACATTAATCCCCACCCGCTGGATTTGCAAGAAAGTGGGCACCCAGGCCACAACCGGCCAGCACGTCCGGAGATATCAGGCTATCCTTTGTGGGGGTA
>DQVB01000325.1 GCA_015661985.1 Planctomycetota bacterium
ACCATCCCGCACGAGATCTATTGGCGCTACGGCGCCACCCGCCTGATCATGCTCCCGGCGGCCCCGGGTACCGGGATCATCGCCGGGGCCGCCGTCCGGGCCGTCTGCGAGGCGTGCGGCATCCACGACATCCTCACCAAGAGCTTCGGCTCGAATAACCCCATCAACCTGGTCAAGTGCGCGATAGAAGCGTTCAGGCACCTCCGCTCGCCGGGTGAGGTGGAGCGCCTTCGAGGAGTTTCGCTGAAATGAATCTGAACGACGTCCATCGAGGTATCCACAAGCGGACTCAACGCAAACGCGTCGGCCGCGGGCCCGGCTCCGGCCACGGCAAGACCTGCGGCCGCGGCCACAAGGGCCAACGCTCACGCTCCGGCGCGTCGCGCAAGCCGACCTTCGAGGGTGGCCGTATGCCCCTGGTCCGTCGTGTGCCCAAACGAGGCTTTCATAACCGCTGGGCCGCCCAGGTGGCCATCGTCAACCTCCGTGACCTGGAAAATGCCTTCCAGGACGGGGACGAAGTGAACCTGGAAACCCTCCGTGCCAAAAACCTGGCCAAGGGCCGCTTCGACGTGCTCAAGGTGCTGGGCGACGGCCAGCTGACCAAGCGGCTGAAGGTCTGCGCCCATCGCTTCAGCCGCCAGGCCAGGGAGAAGATCACCCAGGCCGGAGGGGAGGTGGTCGTGCTGCCCGGCAAGGCGCCTGTCATGAAGAACGTGACCAGGAAAACCAAAGCGGAATGAGCAAAGCCGAAGCGAGGTAAACACCGTCGGGCCCCCTCAAGGGGGCCGGAGTGAAAGACACGGGGCCGAACCGGAAGAGATGGTCGCTGTCGGCACGGATTTGCCCGGCCACCCCGGGGCCGGGACAGCAGAGGACGGATCGAACCATGTGGGAAAAAATCCGCGTCATCTTCACCATCCCCGAGCTGCGCCAGAAAATCCTCCTCACCCTCTTGTTTCTGGCCGTCTACCGTATCGGCTGGCAGATCCCCCTGCCCATCGTCGACACGACCCGAATGAGGGAGTTCTTCGAGACGGCGGGCGGGGACCTGGGCGACGTGATCAACATGGTGGCCACGTTCAGCGCCAGTCAGCTGAGCCAGGCCACCATCTTCGGCCTGGGTATCATGCCCTACATCTCCGCCTCCATTATCTTCCAGCTGCTCGCCTCCGTGTGGAAGCCCTTGGAACAGCTGCAGAAGGAGGGGGAAAGCGGGCGAAAAAAAATCAACGAATACACGCGGTATGCCACAGTGGGCTTGTGCATCGTGCAAAGCTGGTTCTACGTGGGGTTCCTGCGCCAGCAAGACCTCATCCACCCGGGCTTCGAATCCATCTGGTGGCAAGTGGTCGCCGTGCTGACCATGACCACCGGAACGACCTTCCTCATGTGGTTGGGCGAACAGATCGATGAATACGGCATCGGAAACGGGATCAGCCTGCTGATTATGGCCGGCATCCTGGCCCGCATGCCCAACGCGGGTTTTGAACTGCTGCGGCCTTTCTACAGCAAGGAAGAGGGATTGAGTATCCAGCTGGGAAGTTCCGCCGGGCAGATGGGCGTGGAGACCTTGCTGGTACTGGCGCTGTTGTTCGTAGGTGTCGTGGCCGGGGTGGTGTTCATCACGCTGGGACAGCGCCGCATCCCCACCCAAAGCCAGAAACACGTGCGCGGGCGCCGCGTCTACGGGGGCACGCGTCAATACTTGCCGCTGCGGGTGAACCAGGCAGGTGTGATGCCCATCATCTTCGCCTCCAGTCTGCTGCTGTTCCCCAGCGTGCTGTTCGGATGGTTGGCCCGGAGTTTCCCCGGGTCGGATCTCTGGAATACCCTCAATGCCACCTTCCAGCGCGGCGAGGGCTGGGTGTACAACGTCCTCTACGTCGCCCTGATCTACTTCTTCTGCTACTTTTGGACAGCCATCACCTTCAACCCCAAAGATATGGCCGATAACCTGAAGAACTACGGCAGCTTCATCCCCGGTTACCGCCCCGGCAAGCGCACCGCCGATTACCTGGAAAAGGTCATGGTCCGGATCACCTACGTCGGCGCCGGGTTCCTCGCCCTGGTGGCCATCATCCCCACCCTGGTCGCTGAATGGATGAATATCTCCTGGAGCGTGGCCAGCTTCTATGGGGGCACCGGACTGCTGATCGCCGTGAGCGTGGCCTTCGACCTGGTCCAGAAGATCGACAGCCACCTGATCATGCGCAACTACAAGGGGCTGTTGGAGTGATCCGCCGGCCGCAGTCCTTGGGGAAGCCGGCGGCCTGGCCGGCAGCACACAGACGACCACAGCTTCGACGATCCCAGGAGTGGTGCTATGAGAATCGTGTTCATCGGCCCACCCGGCGCCGGCAAAGGAACCCAGGCCCAGCGACTGGTAGACACCTACGGGCTGGCCCATCTGTCCACCGGCGATATGCTCCGGGCGGCCCGCGACGCCCAGACTGAACTCGGCCGGCAGGCCGACCAGTACATGTCCCAAGGAAAGCTGGTCCCCGATGAGGTCATCCTCGGTCTGATCTCCCAGCGACTCGAAGAACCCGACTGCCAGGACG
>DQVB01000104.1 GCA_015661985.1 Planctomycetota bacterium
CGGCTGGGACGCCCCGCGCCACTGGAACGGGAGCGGGCCGTCCGGGGCCGGAGTGGCGGCCGCGACCGGAGCCAGCTCAGGCGGGTCAGGCGAGCCGAGTTGGGGCAACGCCGCGGCAAACAGATCATTCCGGACCTGACCGGGAACACTTACGCCCGCACTGGTGAAGAACACGCTCCTTTGTTCTTCATTGCCCAGCACCTCATGCCGCAGCCGACCGTCACTGGGGTACACGGCCAGAAGTCGCCCGGAACGTTCCAGCGCCAGCGCTGGCCGCACGTCGAGCAGGTTGTCGCTGGCCTCGAGAAAGACCGGCTCCGTCCACCGGCTTCCGTCGTAGCTGGTAGCGTACTGCAGCCACACGCCGCCGACCATCATGTGAGCCGGATTACCGCCCCAAATCGCTTCATGGCGGTGACGGAACAGAAGCCAAAGACGTCCCTGCCGATCAAAGGCGATCCGGGGGTAACTGTTCAGCGCCCGCAGCGCTTCCGGCAGCGCCGCCAGCGGATCGCTCGCCGGCTGGAACAACCGTCCGCCCTCGACGACCCGCACGTGGACCGATGCGCCGTTCAGGTACAGCGGTGAGCCATGCACGGCTGCCAGCGGCCCGGTGTCCTTGCCCCACTGGTCGCCTCGCTGCTCGTAAGCCACCCACACGCGACCGGCCTCATCGCACGCCACGCTCGGACTGGCCTCGAACCGCGAAGAGGCAGCCACGGCAACCGGCGGCGACAATTGCCCGTCGGACCACGTGCGCAAGTAGACATCGTAGTTGCCACGCGCGTACGTGTCATACGCGATGTGCACCCGCCCCCTCCCGTCGGCAGCGATGGCCGGCGACCATTCGTTGGCCGGGGAGTCGCTCACCCGCAGCGGCTTTTGCGTCCGGCCGCCCAACTGCATCAACCAGATATCCGCCTGGCCTTCCCGCCACGCTTGCCAGGCCACCCATAGGCGGCCTTCGCGGTCGGCCGCCGTCACCGGACCGATGTCCGGCCCCGGATCGGCCGTAAGCCGTTTGGCCGGGATTGCGGCGGCTCGGCTCAACTGGCTCGGCTCGATCGATTTGCTGTAGAGGTCCCAGTTGTTGTCGCGTTTCTCCGTCCAGACGACGCAGAGCCGCCCGCCGCTATCCACGGCAATACCGGGGCGCCATACATCCAGCCCCGGCTCGGTCACCGCCACCGGATCGGACCAGCGCCGGCCGTCGAATCGCAGCACCGCGATCTGGTCGCCGCCGCCTTGGGGCTCGAGATCCTTGAAGTCCTTCGGCCGCTGGCGATAGGACTGCAACCCCACCGGCCCGCGCGGCGTGTGCTGGACCAGAACAGCCCACACATCCCCGTTCGGCCCCACCGCACAGGCCGGGAAGTCGTTTTCCGTCGGGCCCTCGGTCACCCGCCATGCCGAAGCCACCTCTTCGATCCGTACCCGTCCGTCCAACGCCGAAACAGCCCGGCCGGGCGCCAAGGCGTCCAGTGCCACCTGGAACTTTCCCTGCGCCGTTTCCACAACCAGTGTGGCCTGTCCCGGAGCCGCCACCGTCAAGACAACACCCGTCGGAGACATGCGCACGTTCCCACGCGGGGGCCGCTGAAGCACGTGGCTTGACGTTTTCCAGCCGCAACCGTCCACAACGTCATCCGGGCGAAATCGCCATGGGGCCACGCGCCGGATTTCACCCGCCGTAACCCGCGCCGTCCCCTCCCACGAAGTGCGCTGCTTATCGCCCACGCCCAACAACAGCAACACGCCACGGACGTTCAGATCCACCGCCTGCCGCTTTTCCGCCCCCAGCACGGGCAAGCCCGCCACCAGCAAACACAATCCGACCATTGCCTCGCGCATCGGCCCGACCCTCCCTCTGAAATCAATACGCGCTCACACCAACTCGCAGCGGCCCGGGGGTATTCCTCATCCTGGCAACGATCGACAATCCTGGCAACGATTGACATATCGCCGCAACCCATTGTGGCAGTTCCTGTCCATGACGAAAAGAGTGTACGCCGATTCAGGCGTAACGGCGGGGCGTACCGCGCCGGAAAGGCCGTGGCTTGCCAGACTCCACGCCAGCGCGCGTTTCGAAGTCGCCTGGCTCTCCGACCCGGGAGCGGGAAATGAGCGGGCAGGTCAGGCTCCGCCTGGGAAGACATCGCCTCCGTCCAGGAGACGGCCGGACGCCGGTGGGAACGGGTTGCAGGTCGAGCTGAGCGGAAGCCGGGTCGTTTGAGGTTCAGCCGGAGGGAGCGGACGTTGCGTCAGGTACAGCCTGATCTCCGTGGCCGGGGTGCTACCTCGGGTCGGCTCAGCTACGTTTCCCCGGCCCGAGGGACGAGCTCGAACTGGGCCATGGGTTTCAGGTTGCAGTCGTGGCCCCACACGTGCCGCACGGCGCGGAGGTAGTGAAGATAGTTTTCCAAAGGAACATCGGGCGGCACGCGGTGATCGCAGAACCCGATATAGCCGCCTTCTTCCACCAGCGGGGCCAGGCGGTAGACTTCCGCTTCGATGGCGTGCTTGTCGCGAGCCAAGATCTTCTTGTCGAAACCGCCCATCATCAGCAGCTGGCGCCCAAAACGACGACGGAACCGCACGGGATCACCACCCCAGGTGCCCACCTCCACGGGGAACATGCAGTTGATTCCGGCATCCAGCCACAAGGGCACCAGCTCGTCGATCTTGCCGTCGCAATCCACCCAGATCACGTCGACGCCATGGCCGTGGAGCAGATCAGCCAGCCGCCGGTAATGGGGAACGAGGTATCGCTTGAAGTGCTCCGGACTCAACAGGGGGCCGGCGCTGTAGCACATATCCTCCCACATCCCGCAGCCGTCGAATTCGCCCCCCGTCTGGAGCACCCGGCTGAGCACGCCGATGACACAATCGGCCACCGTGGTGACCATTTCTTCGAACCAGGCCGGATCGTCGTAGACGGCCAGGGAAACGGCCTCCAGGCCCATCCAATTGCGGATCCAGCCATAGAAGCTTCCGCCGGGCAGAAACAGGGGCAAGGGGCGATCGGGATCGCGCCACAGCCGGACGCAATCGTCCCAGTTGCCGGGATAGCGACGCCGATCGTCCGGATCAAGCCGCGGGGCGTAATGCTTGCGCCAGCTGGCTCGGTCCACCAACAGGTGGCTCTCATGCAGCGGGATGGAAACGGCCCACTTCTTCTTGAACACACGGACGCCGTCCGGCTGTTGGACCACTTGGCCGTCGTCGCGCTGGTGGATTACGACCTCCTCGAAGGGCGGCATCAATCCCACCACGACCCCATCGAACAGCCGGTATCCCGGATCGAGGGATACCAGGGCCGAGCTGCCCACGTCCAGCACGCAGCGGAAAAGGGGATCCATGCCGAAGAACTCATCCGTGTTGTAGCGGGTCACCTCCCTCGGCAAGCCTTGCCGGTACCAGGCTTCCAGCGTTTCGTCCCAGAAGCTGAAGTCGCACAGCGGGGACCGATCGCGCGGCCGGTAGTGCATCGTGGCGACGAATCGCTGACGGTCGTTCACCCTCGCTTTCTCCCTACTGGCGCCGCATGGCGGCGTGCGGCTAACGGCCGATGCAGTACAGATATCGGTCGGAGCGGACGAACAATCGGCCGTCACAGACTGCCGGGGTGGCATTGAAAACGCTGGGGTCGCCCAGGTGGTTTCGGGCCAGGACCTTGAACTGCGGCCCAAGGGCCATGACGATGGCACCGTCCTGGCGGCTCACCCCGTAGAGCTTGCCGTCGGCGTAGACCAAAGAGGCATAGACCTTATCGCCGCGGCCCTGCAGGGAAAGACGTTCTGCGTAGACGAGTTTGCCCGTTTGCGCGTCGGCGCAGGTGGCCACGCCACGCTGGTCGATCCAGTACAGGAGGCCCTCGTAGTACAGGGGCGTGGCCACTTTGGGCGTTTTGCGCAGCCGCCACAGCATGTGGGTCGCCGTCACATCGCCCCGTCCTCCCGCACGCACGGCGATGGTCAAGGGCGAACGCCCGCCGGTGATAAATACGACGCCCTCATGGGCAATGACGGCCGGGCAAACATAGTCTGGAATCCCGTCGCACTCCCAAAGCTGTTGGCCGCTTCTGGGGTCCAACCCCAGGATCTTCCCGTGAAGACTGACCACCAACTCCGGACCGCTGGCCAACTTGACCACCAGGGGTGTGCTCCATGACCGGCGGATCCCGTGGGTCCGCCACACCTCGCGGCCCGTCCGTTTGTCCAGAGCCACGATCGATCCGCTTTCCACGCTGGCGTTGACGATGACCAGGTCCTCAAACAAGATGGGCGACGTGCCCGAACCCCAGTTGTGGGTCCCATCGCCCACGAAGCTCTTCCACATGACCTGCCCGTCCATGGAAAAGGCGACCACGCCGGACCGCCCGAAAAAGGCATAGACCCGCTCGCCGTCGGTGGTGGGCGTATTCGAGGCGTACCCGTGCAGCCGAATGAATCCGGCGTCGTACCGTTGCTCCGGCAACCGGGGCTCGACTTCGGCCGACCAAACCGTTTGGCCCGTGGTTCGGTTCACGCACACCATGTGCAACCGGAGATCATCGGGGTTGCCCGGATCGGCCACATCCAGGCCATAGCCGCTGTAGGCCGTCAGGAAGATCTTGTCCTTCCAAATGATCGGGCTGGATGCCCCTGCACCCGGCAGGCGCGATTTCCACACGAGACGTTCCGTCTGACTCCAGCGGACCGGCGTGCCCGTGTCCGAAGAAACGCCGCTGGCATCAGGGCCACGGAACCGCGTCCAGTCGTCAGCGGGGGCCAACGAACACAAACCCACCAGGGTAACCATCCCCAACCAAACGCTCGTCTTCACGATAACGCCTCCAGTCACCGATCCTCTCTTCCTGCACACATCCCTCTGCGCCGCGCCAGCCGGCGGTCCTCCGGAAAGCCCTGGAGCAGGCGCCCGAAACGCCCGCGCCCGGAGCTTCCCTGCCCTGGATTGCTGACAGGTTTCTGGTCCAGCCCTCCGGGCTGCAGCTTGCGCAGCGCAGGCTCGATGGCCGCACCACAAAGCGTCTTTGTGAACAATCCAGGTTGGCCGTCCATCTTGGCCCATGTCTCCGGCACGCCGTAAAAGGCGCCCAGGATCAGAGGTCGCCGCAGGGCCGTCCTTGGCCTCTCACCACAGACTCCTGTGCTCAGACGTCGCCGAGCCATGATAGCCTCTCCGAGAGGCATCCGTCCAGAGACCAGCCCGCCAGAGGCCGGCCGGTCCCCGCCGGGACCAACCGGCTCGAGGGCCGGCCCTTCAGTGCAGTGGCCAGAAGACCGCTCAGAACTCGGACCGCGAACCGAAGCCGCGGAGGCAGAAAAGCCCGATGACCACGACCGCCGCCAGGGCAATCAGCCACTCCTGGGTGTCCATGCGGTAAATGTACCGCCACAGCTCGCGCCAAATCTCGCTCAGTTGCACCGGTTCTCTCCCATCTCCTGTCCCGCCTGAAAAGCCCGCTCTCGCCACAAGAAAGCATAGGCCGAAAATCCTCCCCAGGCGGCAGAATCGAGCCGACCTTGACGGGCCGCCGCCCCTGCTGCCGGTACAGGCCGCACAACGAGTCCCCTCACCAACCCACCCCACGCAGCAGGGTGGCGCCGGTCGCCCGTTGGGGTTAAAACAATGGCGGGGGAAAACACCACTCCCCTTCTTCACCTCCGGCCCGTTTCCACTGGAGCTGATCTCCGAGGGCCGCACGCAGCGACGAGGGCAGAACGACAATGCTTCGGTCAACTCGTTCTGCCACGCCCCGTAACGCCGACCGGGGCCGCAACCCACGATGATGCACACGGCGCGAGCATCATCACGCAGGAACAACGTGTTTCGAAACGCGAGGGTTGGCGAGCTTCGGAGACCCTCGGCCGGCGTCTGTGCGGCGTCGGGACAGCCCACGCACAGCGTCCACATGAAGCTTTGAACAGGTTCTTACGCTCGTTCCCGGGCTGCAGTCGGAGCCCGGGAACGAGTGGAAAACGGTGCTTGGCCTTTTTGTGTGTAGCGTTTGTTTGCTGCGACCTGTCGCTTCGCTGCCATGGGACTTGGGAGTGCTGCACGAACGGGGGCGATTGCCCGGCGGTACCGGGTGCCGTAGAATAAATGGTTTGCCCTTCAGTTGCGAGGCGCCTTGGTGAGCGAAGCGATTCATTGCGAGAGTCTATCCAACGGGCTGGTGCTCGTGGCTGAGCCAATGGGGTGGCTGGAGTCGGCCGCCTTCACCCTGCTGGTGCCTGCCGGGTGCGTTTACGATCCGGCGGAGCGAAGCGGGTTGGCGAATTTCACCTGCGAGATGTCATTGCGCGGGGCGGGCCGGCGGGACAGTCGCCGCTTCGTAGAGGATCTGGACAACCTGGGCGTGGAGCGGAGCGAATCGGTTTCGGACGCTCACGTGAGGTACAGCGGGGCTACGGTGTCGGCCAATTTGCCGGCGGCGCTGGGGATCTTTGCCGACGTGGTGCGCCGGCCCCATCTGCCGCCCGAACAGTTGGAGGCCGCTCGCCAGGTGATGTTTCAGGAGCTGCGGGCGGTGGAAGATGAACCGGCGCAGAAGGTGATGATCGAGTTGCGCCGACGTCATTATCCGGACCCGTGGGGTCGGCCGTCACAGGGGGCTCGACAAGCGATCGAGTTGATCACGGCCGAGGAGATCCGCGAGTTCTTCGGTCGTCGATTTCGGCCCAACGGGACGATCGTGGGCGTGGCCGGCCGCTTCGATTGGCCACGTCTGCGAGACCTGGTGGGAGAGCTCTTCGGCGACTGGCCGTCGGGCGACGAGTCGCCCGTCGAGGAATCGCCGCCTCAGCGTGGTTCGACCCACGTGGCGTACGATTCGAACCAGACGCAGATCGGCGTGGCCTACGACAGCGTCCCCTACCGCCACCCCGACTATTTTCCGGCCTGGGGTGCCGTGGGTGTGCTCTCCGGAGGGATGAGCGCCCGGTTGTTCACCGAGGTGCGCGAGCGGCGCGGTCTGTGTTATAGCGTCTACGCCACGTACCACACGCTGCGCCACCGCGGCGGCGTGTTCTGTTACGCCGGCACGACGGCGGACCGGGCGCAAGAGACCCTGGAAGTGCTCCTGGGTGAACTCGTCCGCCTCGGTCAAGGCGTCCAGACTCATGAGCTGGATCGACTGAAGGCGCGGATCAAAAGCGCGTTGATCATGCAACAGGAATCCAGCGCCGCGCGCAGCAGCGCCGTGGCCCGGGACTGGTACCATCTGGGGCGAGTGCGCTCGGTGGAGGAACTCGGCCGGCTGGTCGACCAGCTTACCTGCGAGCGGATCAACGCCTACCTGGCTGAACACCCACCGCAGGATTTCACCATCGTCACGCTCGGCCCGCACGCGTTGGAGGTCCCCCGTGGAGTTTCGTAGGCATACGTTGCCCAATGGCCTTGAGGTTGTGGCCGAATGCAACCCCGCGGCCTACTCGACGGCCGTGGGATTCTTCGTCAAAACCGGCTCGCGGGACGAATCGGACCAGATCGCCGGGGTGAGCCATTTTCTGGAGCACATGGCTTTCAAGGGGACGGCCAAGCGCACCGCGGACGATGTGAACCGCCACTTCGACGAAATGGGGGCCCATTACAACGCCTTCACCAACGAGGAGGCCACCGTCTACTACGCGGCTGTGCTTCCCGAAAAGCAGGAGGCGGCGGTGGAGCTGTTGAGCGACATCCTCCGCCCGGCCCTGCGCCGCGACGATTTCGACACCGAGAAGCAGGTGATCCTGGAGGAGATCCATATGTACGAGGATCAGCCCCCTTTCGGGGCTGACGACAAGTGCAAGGCGGCCTATTATGGTCCCCACCCGCTAGGACGTAGCGTACTGGGGACGGCGGAAAGCATTTCACGGCTTTCGGTGGAAGCCATGCGTGAATACTTCCAGTCGCGCTACGGCGCGGCCAACATCGCGTTGGTCGGCGCCGGGCAGATCGATTTCGCCACCCTCGTCGATTCGGCCCAGCGGTTCTGCGGCCATTGGGAACCCGCCCGGGCCCAGCGGATCGTCGAATCGCCCGACCCCCGGCAGGGCTTCCAAGTGATCCACAAGCCGGCGGCTACCCAGCAGTACGCCGTCTGGATGGCCGCTGGCCCCTCGGCGACCGATCCAGACCGCTACGCCGCCAAGGTGCTGGCCGCCATCCTCGGGGACGACACCGGCAGCCGACTCTTCTGGGAACTGGTCGACCCCGGTCTGGCCGAACACGCTGGCCTGCACCACTACGAATACGACGGCGCCGGGTTGATGGTAACCACCCTCAGCTGCGAGCCGGAGCAGGTCGAGGGCAACTTGCAGCGGATCCTGGACGTCTATCGCGCTGCCCAACGGCACGGTGTGACCGATGGCGAACTGGCCCAAGCGAAGCACAAAGTCGGTTCCCGGGTGGTCTTGGCCAGCGAACGACCGCGCAACCGTCTGTTCACCGTGGGTAGCGACTGGGTCCAGCGACACACCTACCGCTCGGTCCGGGACGATCTGGACGCCGTGGCCGCCATCAGCCTGGATGAAGTCGACCAGGTCCTCCAGCGCTGGCCCCCGTCCCATGGCATGACCGTAACGATCGGACCGCGAGACCAAGTGAAGCCGCCGGCCTGAGCCCCGCTGGCAAACGCCGCAGCCACTTGGTCCCTGCCCAACGGCCCGATCAGGCGCCGCGGGTCGATGCGGCGGCCGAGTACTGCTGCCAGCCGTCCAGGATGAATTGGACGGCCAACGCCAAGAGCACCAAGCCCATGATGCGGGTGAGCACCTGGATACCGGTCTTGCCCAGCAGGCGGTGAAGGGGTTCAGCCAACCGCAAGGTGATGTAGATGATCGACCCGGTCAGGAGGATGACGGCGATCACGACCACGGCCTCGGGCCACGTCTCCGCTTGGTTCATCAGCATGGTGACCGTGGCCAGCGCCGCGGGGCCAGCCAGCATGGGAATGGCCAGGGGGGTTATGGCCACATCCGCCTTCTCGCTGCCCTCGGCGACCTCCCCGGGGCCCTCCTGGGTCGGCCGCAGGGCCTTGGTCATGTCCAAGGCGACGATCAACAGTACCAGTCCGCCGGCGATCCGCAAGGCCGGCATCGTGACGCCGAAGAGCTTGACCATGTGGCCCCCGCCAGCGGCGAAAAGCAGCAGTGTCACCGTGGCCGCCACGGCCGCCCTCAGGGCCGTACGGCGTCGCTTGTCCGGCCGATCCGCGGCGGTCATGACCAGGTAAGAGGGCAGGACCCCCAGAGGGTCGACGACGAAGATGATCGAGGTGACCGTCAGCAAAACGAATGTGCTCATCGCGGCTGTGCTCCGTAACGAACTATGGCCCGGTCGGCGCCGAGTCGTCGCCGAGGTAACCGGATCGTTCGACCGGGCCTGTCGGGCCAGCAGGCTTGGCAGCGGCCGTCGGTTTTGCAAATCGTGTGCCGCGGCCCCCAGGGGACCCGAGGGCATGGCGGACCGGACAATTTGTCATGTTCCGTGTCAGTCGGCGCGGGCGGAATGCCCACCGGCGACGTACGAGGCTCCACCCGTTTGTGGCCCCCCCGGCCCGGTCCCTTCGAACCTGCCGACGTTTCCTCGCGCCGAATGCGTAAAGAAAGGGCCACGGCCACTCGCCGAAGCCGAAGGCCGGGCCGAGGCGCGTTTGGCACGGCGGTTGCTCAGGACGAACGGAGGTTCGCCGCACGGCAGAGCGGTTCTGCGAGGGCTCGGCCCAACCGAGGCGCGGCACTGGTTCACATTGCCCCTTTCTTTCGGGACGGAGTGAGAAAAGGAGCAGAGCGATGAATGGTAACCATCGAGCGGTGCCGGTCATCGTGACGTTGCTGGTGGCCGGCGTGGTGAGCATCGCGGGGGTCTATCTGTTGCCTGGAGCGTTGTCGAAGTTCAGTTACGCCGTGGAGGCCGGCAGGAGCCTGGCGGCCCGAGAGAGGCTGGCTTCGGTCTCCGACCTGTCCGAGGCGTTCAAACAGGTGGCCCAGGCGCTGAGGCCTTCGGTGGTGAGCATCAATTCGGTGCGGCGCGTGCGTGCCGCGGTGATGCCCCGTTCGCCCTTTGGGCCGGAAGTGCCGGACGAGTTTCGCAGGTTTTTCGGGGACGATTTCTTCGAACGCTTCTTCTTCGACCTGCCCACACCGCCTGAAGGCTTCGTACAGCACGGCACCGGTTCGGGGGTGATCGTGGACCCCGACGGTTATATCTTGACGAACAACCACGTGGTTGCCGGAGCGGATCAAGTGACCGTGCGGCTTTCGGACCATCGGGAGTTCACGGCCGAGGTGATCGGCACCGACGAGGCCACGGACTTGGCCGTGCTGAAGATCGACACCTCCGGTCTGGTACCGGCCAAGCTGGGCGATTCGGGCCGGCTGAAGGTGGGCGAATGGGTCCTGGCCATCGGCAGCCCCTTCGGGTTGGAACAGACCGTCACCGCGGGAATCGTCAGCGCCATGGGACGGGCCAATGTGGGGATAGCCGACTATGAGGATTTCATCCAGACCGATGCGGCCATCAACCCGGGCAATAGCGGCGGGCCGCTGGTGAATTTGCGCGGCGAAGTGGTGGGGATCAACACGGCCATCGCCTCGCGCAGCGGCGGTTATATGGGCGTCGGATTCGCCATCCCCAGCAACATGGCGCGCATGGTCATGCAGGCCTTGATCAAGCACGGTCGCGTGCAGCGCGGGTGGTTGGGGGCCGTCATCCAAGACCTGGACCCGGATCTGGCCTCCACGTTCAAGTTCCGCGGCACCGACGGCGTGTTGATCGGGGATGTGGTCCCCGATGGGCCAGCGGCCAAGGCGGGATTGAAGTCCGGCGATATCGTGGTTCGCTTCGATGGCAAGCCGGTGCGCAACGTGAACGAACTGCGCCACGCCGTGGCGACCACCGTCCCGGGCCGCAAGGTCAAGCTCGAGGTGTTCCGAGAGGGCAAGACGCACGAGTTGACCGTGGAGATCGGCCAATTGGAAAGCCGAGCGGGCTGGGCCGGCCGGATGGGACATACCAGAAGCGGCGACCTGGGCCTGACCGTACGCACCCTGACCCCCGACGTCGCGCGGCAATTGGGTTACGACGAGACGACTCGCGGCGTGGTGGTTACCGAGGTGAACCCAGACAGTGTGGCCGCGTCCTTGGGCATCCGGCCCGGCGATGTGATCCTGGCCGTCGGCGATACGGAAGTGCGGGATGCGGCGAGCTTCCGGCGGGCGTTGGAGGAGCATGACCTCAGCCGCGGCGTTCGTCTGCTGGTCATGCGAGACCATGTGCGGCGATTCCTCTTCGTGAGGGTCAACCGCTGAGCAAGAACGGACGGCCGGGCCGCGAGAGAGTAGCCGGCCTTCGGCAACCCGCTGACAGGCCGGCCCGGCCGCCCAGCCCACGGCAGGCCCAGCTGGC
>DQVB01000051.1 GCA_015661985.1 Planctomycetota bacterium
GGTGAGCAGCCGGCCCGGTAGATCCCTCCCTGGACCCTACAGCAGCGGGCGGGCGCTCCGCGCGTCGTTCATGCAATTTTCTTCTGTGCCGGCGCTTCCAATTCCAGTTCGTAGCGGACGGGCAAGTCCCCGTTGGTGATCACTTGGCGGCCGAGGCGGCGCTGGAGGTTCAGGATGACCGGCGCCTTGAGGTTCAGTGTCAGGGTGCCGTCGCTTTTTCCCAGGATGACCACCACCTGGGCCAGGGCCACGTCGTCCAGCTGGAGCGGTTCAATCTCTTTGCGGGCCACGCGGATCTGGTAATCCGGCACGAATCGCCTGGGGCTGACCACCGGCAGGGCCACCTCCTGGCGGTCAACACTCTGCATCCACGCCACGGCGTCGTTGCACGTGTCGGCCAAGATTACCCAATCCCGACAATCGGAAAACCCCAACAATCCCTCCGGAAAGTGAAGGATGTCCTCGCGGCGGATCACCACCGGTCCGAAACGGGTCGTATGAACAATCATGGTACTTGACCGTCCTGGCTGCGCGGAAAGAGGATAGCGCACGTAAGAAGTATCGGCTGCCGCTCTGGAAAGCAACCAGAAAAAAGGTCACAGGTAATCCAGCAGGGTGAGGTTGAGGATCCGAGCGGTGGCCTGGAGCCCTGCTTGGAGGGCCAGCTGGCGGGCCGACAGCTCCGAGACCACCTGGACGATGTCCGCGTCGTATTCCAGCGACAGGACTGACTGCAGTTCCACTTCTTCGTTGTCCAAGCGGGTTTGCAGGGCATCCAGGCCTTGTTGTCTGACGCCCAATTCCGCCCAGGCCAGATTGAGCTGGGCCACCCGCTCGTCTAGCATCTGGATGGCCCGCTCCATCTCATCCAGGTCGTTATTGGCCAGGGCGGATTGGAGACGGAGCAAGGCGGTGAAGACACCTTCGGTCTCCAGGGGATGGACGTCGCGGCCGGTGAGGATCTTGGTGCCGGGGCCAGCCACTTGGGCGCTGTCCTCTCCCTCGGGCACCAGCCCCAAGTGGACGGCGGCCGAACTCGTCGGGGCGCGGGTAACGACCAGCTGGCCGGGCCCGCCGCTGTCGTCGACCAGTTCGATACCGTTGCCGTAGGTGGCCAGGCGGGCCACCAGAGGCGTGCCGCCGGCCAGGTTGTCCGGATGGGTGTTGATCAACTCCAGCACATCGCCGATCGTCTCCGTCCCGTCCAGGTCGATGTCGAAGGAGACCCCGTCGGATCGGGTGATGGTGAAATCAATCCCGCCCGAATCGCCGCCCTGGTAGTCTTCGACGCCACGGCCGAAATTCAGATCGGCCAGGGGCGTTTCGGACGTGAAGGTGCGCAAACCCAGTTCCGTGGCGGTCGTGCCTCCGTTTTCTCCGATGGCGAAATCCGAGCCGCTCAGCCGGGAGCGGACATCGATGCCCGTGCCCGTCTGGTTGATGGCCGCCGACACCCCGGCGCCGGTGCCGTTGATCCGGTTCAGGAGATCTTCGACTGTTTCCGCATCGGCCAGCTCGACCACATAGGTTTGTCCGCCGTTGGTGATTTGCAGGCCCGAGGCGAGGTCGGGTTCCGAACCGCGGCCGCCGGCGGTCACCGCGGCGGTTTCGCCCGGCGGCGTCGGTGTGACAAATCCTAGTCCGCCGCGATCGTCGTCCAGCGGGTCCATGCGGGCCGTGAAGGGAAGCGTGCCCAGCTGGTAGGCGGCGTTGACCGCGTCGATCACGTGTCGCGCGCGTGTGCCATCCGGGGCGATGCGAATCTCGATCGTCTTGGCCACGGCGTCGTAGAGGACCACTTCGTTGCCCGGCCCAACGGCTGGATCGTCGACCAGGGTGACGGTCACGTCGTTGTACTGGGGCCCGCGGGTGTCCGCTTCAAGGATGAAGTCGTTATCGACTCCGGGCACATGGACCACGGCCCGGGCTCGGGCGCCGAGCAAATCCGCCAAGGGGGTGGTGGGACGGAGGATGGGATCCAGGTCGCTGCCCACGACCGGATCATTGCCCACGCCGGTCGGCGCCAGGATGCCCAACTCCGCGGCGGTCGTTCCCCCGTCGGCTTCCCGGATCGACAGGTTGCCCGGGGCCGCATCGAGTTGGATGACCAACCCCGTGGTGGTGACTTCGACCGTCAAGCTGCGCCCTTCGGGCGGGTTGGCCTGAATCAGTGCAGCTACGTCTCCGATCGTCTCCGCGCCGCTCAGGTCGATCACGCTGGTCTGAGATCCGTCGGAGATGGCGATGCTGCCCAGCGAAACGCCCTGGCCACCGCGCAAGTCGGCCACGCGTGTGTCGAAGCTGAGCACGGGATCCAGGTCGACGCTGCCGCGCACCGGGTCGGAAACCGCCCCGAACAGTTCGCTCCCCGGGACGTTGGTTTCAAACAGCACATCGACGTCGCCGTAGCTGTACAGGTATCCTTCATTGCCCGCGTAGCGGACGAAGCCGGAAGGCTCGATCTCGAAGGGCCGCTGCCCGGTGGTCGATCCGGCGAAGAGGTAGCGGCCGCGGAACTTCTGGTTCCCCACGTCCAGCAGCTGCTCGACGGCGTGGGCGACCTGCTGGGCGGCGGCCGCCCGCTGTTGGTCCGTAACCACCGTACCCATGGCGCCCATGGCGACGCTGCGCACCTCGGCCAGTATGCTGGAGATCTGAGAAATGGCTGTGTCCGAGGCTGTCAGGTAGGACTGGTTGGTGGTCAGGTTCGTTTTGACCTGCTCTTTGCGCTCCAGGAGCCGCTGGAGGCCGATGATTTCCAGCGCGCTGGTGGGATCGTCGCTGGGTAGTTCCAGCCGGTGGCCGGTGCTCAGTTGAGTCTCCAGGCGGAGCAGGGCATCCTGATCCAGCTGCACCTGGTTGAGCAGGCGCTGTAGGGCGAACGAGTCGCTGACCCGGGTTGTGGGGATTCCGACGATCGTCATTACAGGTTCAGCAGCACGTCGATCAGGCCCTGGAGCACCTGGATGTAGCGGGCCGATGCTTGGTAGGATCGCTGGTGGGCGATCAGTTTCAGCGCCTCCTCATCCAGGCTCACACCGCTGGTGGAAAGCTTCTGCCCGCGCAGCGTCTGTTCGAACACGCGTGTCCCTTCGGCCACGGAGCGGGCGATGGTCGACGCCTGTACGTGGCCGCCGATGAGGCGGTCGTAGAGCTCCGCCAGGGTGGCCCCGTCCTGGGAATCGAGGGGACGATCCAGGAAGTTGGCCAGGAGTACCGCGTTGCTCGTGTCGGCGCCGATCCCGCCGCGGCTGGCCGCAAACCGCGCCGGGTCGTCGCGCACGACCGCGTCGATGCCCAGGTCGCTGGCCGAAGAGCCGCTGAAGAAGACGCTCAGCCCCAGGGCAGCCAGCAGGCCGCTGGTGTCATCGGCGAAGGCGAATTCCAAGTCGGGCGAATCCGTTTGCAGGGTCAAGTAACCGTCCGAGCTGATCGCTGCTGAAAGACCGTCCGCGGCGTCCAGGGCATCGGCCAGCCCCTGGAGGGTGAGCTCATCGTTCAGCCCGTTCAGGTCAACCAGGATGTCGGTCGTCTGGACCAGGCCCGTTTTCGTGTTCCGCACCAGCAGCTGAAAGGAGCCGTTGGTCGGTGTGAAGGGAAGTCCGGCTGCATCAAGCGGCAGGGTCAGGTCATCTACGGCGAAGGCACTGGTCAGCTCCGTATGGCCCACCAGCCCCTGACCGCTGGAATAGAGCTTGTTGAATTCGAAGGCCAGCGTGCGGGCCAGATCATCGAGGCCTTCCAGGAACCCGGTAAGGACTTCGTCGCGCGCCTCGATCATGCCGTGCAGCTGGCCGGCGGAGATGTCCAACGGGGAGTCCGTGGCGACGATGCGGACCTCGGCGCGCGGATAGCCGCCCTCGGAGGCCATCACCACCTCCACCTCGCGGCCCATCCCTTCGATGATCAAGAAATCGCTGCCTGCATAGACGGCCACCCCCCCGCTCAGCTGCTCTTCCACGCGGATGTCGACCAGCTCGGCCAGCTGTTCCAGCGCCTGGAGCCGCTGGTCGCGCAGGCCCACGGCGTCGCTGCCCGATACGTCCCCGCCCTCGGTCTCCGCGATGCGCACGTTCAGCTGGCGGATCTCTTCGATGAGCCGGTTGATGCGCTCGCCCGCGTCTTCGATCTGTTCGTTCAAGTTGGTCCGCAACTGGTTGACGCGCGCGGCCAGGCGGCGGATGTCGTCGGTCAGGGCCTGGCCGTGCAACACGGCCAGGTTCCGGGCCGTTACACTCTCCGGCTGATTGAGCACGTCGGCGATGCGCGAAAAAAAGCTGTTCAGCGAGGTGCTCAGATCCGTCTCGCTCAGCTCGCCGATCAATCTCTCCAGCTCGATGTACGCCTCCTCCTGTCTTTCCGCGCTGGCCCGGTCGCTGACGGCCGTGCGCAGGCGCTCTTCAAGGAACTTGTCCAGCTTCTGCACGACCGCGTCGACCTGGACGCCCAGCCCCAAGGTGAGGCGGCCCATGCGTTGGATGGGCGCCGGGGCCAGCACGACCTCTTCGCGGATGTAGCCCGGCGTGTTGGCGTTGGCCAGATTCTGGCCGATCACCTGCATGACGATCTGGTCCGCCCGCAGGGTATTGCTCGCCATCCGGATGGAGCCGTAGAGAGACATGGGCCAGCCTTCGCAGTTTCGCGCGCTTTCGGCAGTTGGCTAGACTGCCCGGTCGACCAGTGCGCCACACAGCCGGGTCGGTTCGCCTTTTCCATATGTCGGCTGTAGCGTACTTCCGGTCGCGACAATCTCCAACATCTGGGACAGATGCAGGAGACTCCGCTGCACAAGCACCCAGTTGGTGAGGCTATGGTGCTGAAGCAGGCGGGCCTGGAGCGACGCCCGGTGCACACGCTCGGCCAGGTCCGGATGGTCGCCCGGCAGAGCTTCGGTCAGCGAACGGATGCTGTCCGACGGCAGGCCTTCGCGACCGGCTCGCTCGAGGATCTCCTGGCGACGAGCCAGGGACCGTTCGAGGGCCTGGATCACCTGCTCTTCCTCTTTTCCCAAGGCTGCCAGGTCTTCGGTCTTGCCCGCCGCCAGCAGCTCTCGCTTCCTGGTCAGGATCTCCAAAGATCGATCCTGCGCGGCCGACAACTCGGCCAGCAGACTTGCCAAATCGGATTCCCAGGCGGTGTCCATCCAATGGCCTCACTGCCGCTTCATGGTAAACAGATCAAACATCGGCTGGGCGATCCGCTCGCCCCCGGCCTCGGCCAATCGCTCGGCCAGCACCTGGTCGAGCTGCCCTTGAAAAATCTCCTCGGCGCGGCCGCCATGGAAATAGGCTGGCTTACCGACCGTCTCCCGCATCGCTCGCAAGAGCTGGCCAAACAACGTCTGGCCCACAAACGACCGAAAGGCGTCCCGCAGCGGCGGCTCCTCCGCCCGCTCCTGCGGCGGCCGCGGCGCCGGCACTTGCCACCAAACCACATCGGCCGGATGAGTCGTGACTGTACTGAGTGCCATGAGCAAACCTTTCGCTGCTCGACCCCACCGTTGCAAAAACGGAAACGCAGGATGGGCATTCTCGCCCGTCAATCATGGACCCGACCGGCGACTGCGGCTGAATCACCGCGCGCGGTTCTGCGACACCACGAACGACAAATCCGAATGTCCCAAACCCGAGTGACAGAGACATTGGCCGCTATCCCGCGGTTGCGGCAGAGCGTCTAGCGGTGCACTGGCGCCGTCCGTCACTCGATGACCAGCTGGGCGTGCAGCTTCCCGTTGCGGTGCAGGTCCTTGATGATGTCGATGATATCTTCGCTGGGCACTTGGATGGCATCCAACGCCGTGACCAGCGCTTGGAGCCTTGCGCTCTGCTGCTGGGTCGGGTCGAACGGAACGAACCGGGCCCCGCCGGTGGCGCCCGCTTCCACCAGGATATTCTTGTGGGTGATCACCACGGGGGCGATCTCCACGTCGCCGCCGATGACGATGCTTCCGGAGCGCTCGTTGATGACCACCTTGGGGCTCCCCAGCGGCTGGTTCAGCATGGGCAGTCGCAGGATCTGGGAGACGAAGGAAACCAGATGATCCTCGTATTCCGGGGGAACGAGCACTTCGATGTTGAACTGATCCACTGCCTTGGCAATCGACTGGCCGCTCGTGCGGAAGGACCACTCGTAGTTGATCACTTCAGCCACCTGCTGGGCGACTTGGAAGTCGGCATGGCTTTCATTCAGCACGAGGGTGATCTTGCCGTCCTTGGAAAAACAGCTGGGAAAATCCTCCACCAATTGGCAGCCGCCATGGACTCGCCCCGTTCGGGCCATCTGGGGATCGTCCAACTGGAGGGGGCCTTGGGCGAAGGCGTAGACCCGGTGCTGGGGATCGGGCGTGGGGCCCAGCAAGGCGGTGGGGAACAGCCGGCCGCCCTCGAGACTCTTGGCCGCGCCGATGGAACTGACCACACAGTCGATGCGGTCCCCTTCCCGCGCGCCGGCGGGCACCGTGGCGGTGACGGTGACCAGGGCCACGTTGGCCGCGTTCTTCAGTTCGCTGCGGAAGTCCCTTTTGCCTTTCTCGTCCGTCGTGCCCACCGGCGATCCCATCAACTCCATGGCCGTAGCCAAAGCGCGGATGGTGGGCAAGAAGTCGCCCCCATCGCCGGTCCCGTTCAGCCCGACGACGAGTCCCAAGCCGTGCAGGGTATTGGTTTCCTCGCCCTTCACACGACAGATGCTGCCCACCGTGGTGGCCGCGCGGGCGGCCAAGGACAGGGCGAGACACAGACCCAAACAGACCGCCGTCCTGCGTGCCATGGCCAAGGTATCGGCGGAAAAGGTGCTTCCTTTCACAGAAAACTCCCTCCTCCCATGCTAAAGGCAATTCACGTCCTGTGTGGGGTGGCTCGCGACGCACACACGCTCAAAACGGCCGGTAGGCGTCCATGAGCCGTAAGAGCCAGCCGCGGCGGTACCCGTCACGCACGTGTCCCGCTTCCCGCTTGTGGATCCGCAATTCGGCGATGTCTTCGCTGTACACCGTGTTGTTGGGCATCACATCCTCCGGCTTCACTTCGCCGGAAAGGGACATCTCCCACACCTCGTTGTTGTTGCGGATCGTGCGATGCCCCTCCAGGATCAGGTTGCCGTTGGGCCGGATATCGACCACTCGACAGGCGATGCGGAACTGCATCGAGTCGCGAGTGTCCAGGTCGGCGTTGGCCCGGTACCGGCTGTCCAGCGTGCCGTTGATGGTAGGATCACCCGCGGACTGCGGGTCCGGTATGGCGGACCAGCCGCGGAGCAAGATCCAGTCCTTGAGGACCATTTTCAGGCTCGCTTGCGTGCGGCGGTCGAACTCACCTTCGCTGACCACCCGGGCCTTCTCGTCCACCACGACGGTGATCAGATCGTTGAGGCGCACCTCCTTGGGCTCGGCCGGGGCCTGGTAGATCCACGAATGCTGGGGCAAGCTCAGCGGCCGTCGCTGGGTGGCTTCACCATATAGGCTGGAGCTCTGGCCGCGGCTTATGCCCGTCACGCCGGCCGCGGTGCACACAGCCAGCAGGGCGAAGCGAAGCTTAGGGTACTTTCTCACCGTGGCACCTTGCAGGTATACGTCAGGAATCCACAAACCGCAACGTTTGGTCTGCTACCGCACAAAGGATACGGAACGGCGCGCCCTCTGCGGCCACTCGCCTGTCCGCCTCTCCGGCCCCAAAGGCACTTCCACCTCCTGGGCGCCCGTCACCCGGGCGAAGTAGCGACGGCGTTCGGGCGACTCCACGGCAATCAGATCGCCCAGCGACCCGTCTTCCCTGGCCCGGGCCGTCGTGGTCACTCGCACGCCGCCCACCGCCACGCGCACCGTCAGTACCTGATTGCGGCGCACCAACAGCGGTTCGCGCACCGCGTCGGCTCGAATCACGGTACCCGCCGGGATGGACCGAACGGTCTGCTTGCCGATCAACTGCTGAGGCGAAAGCACCGCCTGTTCGCGCGACGCCAGCGAAGCGATGCGCTCGAAGCGCAGATCGCCCGGCCGGATGATCGCGTCGCGGGGCAGCGAGACAGCGGCCACAACCACGCTGGGCGGCAAGCGGACCTGCGCCTCCACGACGATCTCCGCGACGGCTTCGTCTGTTCTCACCGCCAACCGGAACTGCTGGCTGCCCGTCCAAGGTTCCGTCCCGCCACGCTGGACCTGTACATCGCGGCCGGCCGCGATCAGCTCGGCCTGACCAGCCGTCAATTGCACCTCCACCATCCACGGCTGGGCTCCGGCGGTTTGTTCCAAGTACCGCGCGATGGCCGTCTTCACTCGCTCCTCGGCCCGCCGCACCACGGCGCCGGGCAACGGGGTCGGGCCGCTCGGTTGGCGCGTCGCTCCTGCGGCTTCAATCGCCACTTGGCTGGAGCCGGACAAACGGTGGTCGACCAGGTTCACGCCGCGCAAGAGCAACAGGTCCTGGAGCTGGCGCACGTCCAAGAAACGCCGCTGGCCCGGCAGCGGCCCAGGAAACAAATCGATGGCCGCCAGCCGTTCCGCTTCGGCCGCGTCCGCAGCCCATATCTCAGCCACATCGCCCAGCGTGACAACCGGCCTTGCCGGCCGACACGTGCGGCGCAGCCGGATCTCTGCCCCCGCAACAAGCTGCGCGGCGGCTGCCAGTACGACCAGCGCAGCGCGCATCACCAGCAGCAGCTGACCGTCCGCGCTGCGCGCCGGGACCGGCGGTCGGCTAGTCATCGGCCTGGTGTCTTCTGTCATTTCCGTTACTCAACCTCTCTTGCGCCGGCCTGTTACAATCGCCGCAAGTTGGCCACCAATTGCATGATCTCGTCGCCCACCTGCACGGCCTGCGAGTTCAGCTCGAAGGCCCGTTGCGTGGTGATCAAATCGATCAACTCGCGCACCGGTTCCACGTTGGACGCCTCCAGGAACCCCTGTTTGACCACCCCGCGGCCCTGCTGCCCCGGTGTACCCGTGGTCGGCGTGCCCGACGCGTCAGTCTCGGCGTAAAGGTTTTCGCCCAGTTTGAGGAGCCCTTCGGGATTGAGAAAGGTAGCCAGTTCGATCGTGCCCACCTGGCTCAACTGCGTGGATCCCGGCTGGCGCACGGAGACGATCCCTTGGTCGCTGATGGCGATCTGCGTGGCATCTTGAGGGATCTGGATGGGCGGTTCCAGCAGCCGGCTGGTGCCGGCCGAGGCGAGCACCAGTTGGCCGTCGGCGTTGATGCTGAATTTGCCGGCCCGGGTGTAGAGGAATTCACCCGTGGCCGGGTCGGTCACTTGGAAGAAGCCGGGGCCTTCGATGGCCAGATCCAGCGGCCCGCCCGTTTCTTCAAAAGCGCCTTGACGAAACTCACTCTGGATGCCCGCCACTCGGCTGCCCAGCCCGATGGAAACGCCGATCGGACTATACAGACCCGATGCGTCCTGTTCGCCCGGCATCTGCTCGTGCCGGTAGAACAAGTCCTCGAAGTTCACCCGCCCCCGCTTGAACGCCGTGGTCTCCACGTTGGCCAGGTTGTTGGCGATCACATCCAGCTTGGTCTCCATGGCCGCCATGCCGGTGGCGGCTGAATACAACGTTTGCACGCTCATCTTTGCATTGCTCCCATGCTGCCGGTCGTTTTGTCCGGGTTGTAGCCGTGGGGTGGGACAAGCCCCGCACTAAACCACTGTGGCCGACTCGGCGACACCACCAGCGCCAAATCCGAATGTCTGACTCCGCGAATCGACACAAAACCGAATCTCCCAAACGCCAATGACAAGCACACTGGATGCCATCCGGCGGTTACGGCGCGGCATTTAGCGCGCACTGGTACGTTTGGCACATTTGAATTTCGGATTTCGTGCTCCTTTCGCGCTTTCGTACTTCGCGTTTCGGATCCTCCGCGGGCCTCAAGCACGATCGTTTGGTCGCCAAGGTGAAGCTGGCGTGTCTCCCAGAAGCCGCCCGGGGCGGCTGGTGTGGGGCGCCGGCCCACCGTAATGTGCTCCTCTCCTCACGGCGTCTACACGGTACGCATGAGACGGTTGACCAGGCCGGAAAGCATCTGGTCTTGGGTTTTCATCATGTTGATGTTCGCCTCCACGGCGCGGGACGCTTCGATCATGGCGATCATTTCGGTGGTCGGTTCCACGCTGGACATCTCCAGGTAACCTGGCAGAACGCGGCGTTGGGCCCGCGGAACCGGCTGGGGGTCGGCCAGCGGGCGGAAGAGGTTTTTTCCCAGTCGTACCAGATCGCCCGGTGACTGGGGGGCGACAATGGCCAGCGTCTGGACGGTGCCCTGCTGGCGGATCGTACCGGACGGCGTCACGTACCATGGGCCCCGGGTCGGGTCGATCGTGATTGGGGAACCGTCCTCGCTGAGCACGTCGTACCCCTGCTGGGTCACCAGCCGGCCGGCAGACGTGATCCGGAAGTTGCCGGCCCGGGTGAGCAGATTTTCCTGGCCGCGGCGCACGACGAAAAAGCCCTCTCCGTCGATGGCCATGTCGGTGGATAGCTCGGTGCGTTTCAAGGGTCCGCGCGAGTAGTCCGTTCGTGTTTCAGCCAGGAACACACCGCCGCCGACATCGTTGATCGAACCCGAACCGGCCTGGTCCATGCCCTGCTCGATCGCCTCCGCGTATCGAGCTTGCAGAATGGCCAACTGGCGTTTGAAGCCGACCGTGTTCACGTTGGCCAGGTTGTTGGCGATGACCTCCAGTCGGCGCGCTTGGGCCTGGGCCCCCTCGGCCGAAAGGTAAAGCCCGTACGGCATGGTTGCCTCGCTCGTCTGTATGGACTCTTCCGTGGCAACGGGGAAAGATGGTTTGTCAGCCATGTTGCCGGGCTGAAGGTATGCAACTGGTGTGCCATTGACGCGGGTCCAGGGAACGGCGGGCGCAGTCGTGGCGCAAGGTGCCGGCGCCGCAAGGACTTACGACGCAGAGAAAAGCGATGCCGGCGCGCCGAGCTTTCCGGGCCCAACCCGCAATTGCTGCCGAAGGGCAAGGCAAAACCGGCCGAACCGGCCCGCCGCCAACCGTCCACGTCCCCTCTTGAGATACTCTCTCATTCGTGCCGCAGGCCCTCGGTCGGCGCCAGCCGAGCGGCGCGCAGGGCAGGATACACCCCTCCGCAGACGCCTACGACCATGGCCACAGCGAAGCCCTGGAGCACCACGCTGGCCGAGATGTCCCCGGCCACCATTCGCCCCGAAGCGGGCAGCATGCTGAGTATGCGCGTCAGCACGATGCCGCCCACCGTGCCCAACACGGCCCCAGCCACCCCCAAGAGAACGGACTCCAGGAGGATCATCCGGACCACGCGGCTTTTCCGCCAACCGATGGCCCGCAAGAGGGCCAGTTCCCGGGTGCGTTCGAAGACGGCCATGAGCATCGTGTTGATCATCCCGATGGTGCCCACCACCAGGGCGATGGCGGAAGTGAGCCAGGCGACGCTGCGGGCCAGACGCAGCTCGACGGCCTGCTCGACGAACTCCTGCACCGGCCGTGCTTCCAGGCTCGGGGCGTACTCCACCAGCCTGGGGATCTCCGTCGTGATCCGCCGGCAGATCGCTTCGACCGTCTCCCGGTCACCCCGCTCGGCGACCACGCTGAACAGGGTCACTTGCCCCTTGCGGTCCTGAAGCCGCTGCAACTGGTCCAAGGGCATGATCATCGATCCGCTTTCGAACAGGTTGGGACTCTCGAAAATCCCGATGACCTCGAAAGGTTCTTCCACCACTTTCACCTCGTCGCCCACGGTCTTGCCCAACCCTTCGGCCAACCGCTGGCCCAGCAGGACCACCCTTCCGTCGTCGGGGCGGATCAACCGGCTCTTCGGGCCCACCAGCTCAAGCCCTTCCAGGACGAAACTGTCGGGCGGCAACCCGCGGACCATCACGCCGAACAGGTCGTAGTCGTCAAAGGAAATCATCTCGAACAGCAGACCGCTGACACGCCGCACCCCTTCGATCCTGGCGATCTCCTGACCCAATCTCTCGTCCAGCACACTGTTGGCCCACTGGACCGTCCCGGCACGCAGTACCACCAGGTTGGTCCCTTGCCGCTGGTAGATCTCCAGGGCCGAGCTTTCAAAGTCGCGGGCGATCCCCACCAGCGCCACTACCGCCGCCACTGCCACCGCCACACCGCTGACGGTCAATGCCGACCGTGTACGACGCCGAAGGATGTTCTTCCAGACCACCGTAGCAAAACGCATCTTTCCGCCGATACCTCCTGGACCGCCAAGCCCCTCCCGATCAAAAGCCTCGGTTTCCGAGGGCCTGAAACCACGCCACGCACACCACTAGCATACCGACCCGCCCGGACGCCCGAAATACCTTTACCAACCCGCTGCCAACCCCTGCGCAGGGCGGGAGGAGGCCTCGGTCGAGCGGCCGCCGGCCCACCGGCACGCCGAACGGGGCGTCCGTGGCGAGCCGTCCAGGCCTTGCCGGCCCCTTGAGCCA
>DQVB01000365.1 GCA_015661985.1 Planctomycetota bacterium
ATGCCGCTGTGATGTCGAGGATTCTGATCCAGAACGGCCGGGTGATCGACCCCAGCCAATCGCTGGACCGGGTGACGAGCCTGCTGATCGAAGATGGCCGGATCGCGGCTTACGATGCCCAGCCGACCGGCGGTGAAGAGGTGCTCGACGCCACAGGCCGGATCGTCGCGCCGGGGCTGATCGACATGCACGTGCATCTGCGCGAGCCGGGGGCCGAGGAGGACGAGACGATCGAGACGGGCACGTCCGCGGCCTTGGCCGGTGGATTCACCTCCCTGGCCTGCTGCCCCAACACCGATCCACCGGTGGACAGTCAGGGCACGGTGGAGTTCATCCAACACCAGGCGGCTCGGGCCGACAACTGCCACGTGTTTGTCATTGCCTGCGTCAGCAAGAACCGCGAAGGCAAAGAGCTGGCCGAAATCGGCCAGCTGGTCAACGCCGGGGCCGTGGCCTTCAGCGACGACGGCGCCCCGGTGGACAACCCCGAGCTGATGCGGCGGGCCTTCGAATACTGCCTGATGTTCGACAAGCCGATCCTCAGTCATTTAGAGATCCGCGAGTTGACGCAGCACGGGGTGATGCACGAAGGGACCACCTCCCTGATCCTGGGACTGCCCGGGATGCCGGCGGCCGCCGAAGACGTGATGGCCAGCCGCGACATCGCCCTGGCCGAAGCCACCGGAGGCCGGCTGCATATCATGCACGTCTCGACGGGCGGGACGATCCACGCCCTGCGGCGGGCCAAACAGCGGGGTGTGCGCGTGACCGCCGAGGTGACGCCCCACCACTTTACGCTCACCGACGAATGCCTCCGCAACTTTGACTCCAACTACAAGATGAACCCGCCGCTCAGAGGCCAAGGACACGTGGACGCTTGCATCGAGGCTTTGGCCGACGGCACGATCGACTGCATCGCCACGGACCACGCCCCCCATGCGAAAGAAAAGAAGATGCAGGAACTGGACCGGGCCCCTTTCGGCATCGTGGGGCTGGAGACCGCCCTCGGCCTGGTGGTCACCCGGCTCATCGACCCGGGCCACCTGGATTGGCCCACCGCGTTGGCCAAGATGACCATCAACCCCGCCCGCATCCTGGGTATTCCCAAAGGGACCTTGGCCATTGGGGCCGACGCCGATGTGACGATCATCGACCCCGAAGCCCGATGGACTGTCGACCCCAGCCAGTTCCGCTCGAAGAGCACCAACACACCCTTCGCCGGCTGGGAGCTCAAAGGCCGGGCCGACGTGGTCATCGTCTCCGGACGCATCAAGTTCCGGCGCTGAAAGGCCTCGGCCCAATGCCGCGCACGCAGCCAGTCTGTGCTCGATCTGCCGGCAGGAGGCGGGGCGCCGGCAGCGCGCTGAGGGTGCTTGCCCCGCTCAGCTCAATGCCGGCAGCTCGTACCCTTTGCGGCGCGGCCGCGCGAGCATGGCGTTGGCCTCATCGCAGTTGGTGAACCGTTCGGCCTCCGGGTCCCAACGGAGTTTCTCACCCACCCGGCCCACGTCTCGGACGATGTTGACCAAATAGCAGAGCGTCGACGAACGCTGGCCATACTCGATGTCCGCGTTGCACCGCTGGCGCGTCTTGACGCACTTGACCCAGTTCTCGATGTGATACTGCGTCTCCGGCTTCTGGATCGGGCCTGGGTTGTCCGGCCTGTTGACGATCTCCGGCGGGTTGCTGGCCACCTTGTTGCGGTTGATTTCGATCTTGCCCTTTTCGCCGACGAAGATGGCGCCCAGCCCCGGTCCCCAGTCGCCGTCCAGGTGGAGTCGCAGGTCCGTACCGTCGGCGTACCACATGCGCACCTTGGCCCGTGGGCCTTCCACGGGTCGGGCAAGACGGACCAGGTAATCGAGTCGGGTCAGGTCGATTTCTTCCTTGGGCGTCTCGTACTTGCCCGAAGGCTGGATGGTGACCGGCTCTTCCAACATCACCTCGACCGGTCCGGTCTCGTCCGTGCCCAAGGCCCGCTGGATCTGGTCGTACGAATGGGTCCCCCAACCGGTCACGCCGTAACAGCGGCCGCCGCCATCGTAGGCCCACCAGCGGGCCCAGGCGCGATGCAGTTCCCGATGGTACGGACGAAACTCGGCCTGATTGGTCCACACGTCCCACCAACCTTCGCGGCCGCCGGGCGGAAGGGGTTGGGGCGGCTTTCCGGGCCAACGATCCGGGCCGACGAAATTGGGCGCCAACACGGCCTTGATCTTGCCGATGGCGCCGTTCTTGACCAGGTCGCTGGCCCAGTTGTTGATCGGCATCGACCGCTGCTGCGTGCCCACCTGCGTGACGCGGTTATAGCGCCGGGCCGCCCGGACCAGGTACCGGCCCTCGGCAATCGTCAGGCACATGGGCTTTTCGATATAGACATCCAGCCCGGCCTGCATGGCATGCACGGTGACCCAGGCGCGGGCGTGGGTGGTGGTCTCCACCATGACACCATCCAACCTCTCCTTGTCGAACATCTGCCGGAAGTCTTCGTAAGTGCTCCACTTCTGGTCCTTGCCCACCGCTTGGACAAAGGCCTCGCAGAGCGGCGCAAAGCAGTCGCACACGGCCACGATCCGCATGTCCGCAATGCCGCGCGATTCGTTCACAATGGCCCTTGCCCGGCCGCCCAGCCCGATGATCGCAACGTTGACACGCTCATTCGCCCCAGGACCGTTTCGACCCAGCGCGCTGCCCGGCACCAAGGCCGGCACAGCCACAGCAGCTCCGGCCGCCCGCAACACCTCACGGCGATTCCAACGGCGTTTCATCAAATGCTCCTTTCGTTGTTTCGCGTCGCTTTCGGTTTGATTGCTCAAACAGTCCCCTGGCACAGATGCATAACGGATACCTGCCGCCAGACAAAACCCGCTGGCACAAAGCACACCTCTCCGAGCAGGCAGCACCCGCCCGGTTATCGAGAATAATCCCCCGAGACCGCCGCGCCAAGCGGCCGGTGGGCAACACGTCTGGGCATCGCGCCGGATCTGCGTCGAAGGAGCCCACGCTGGCGCACCGCCAGGCCCATGCCCGCCACCTGGGCTTCGCCCGCCTGGAAAACGGCTTCGCCCGCGGTCCACCGCCTGGAAAAACCATTCATCGCCGCTCTGCCTCGCAGCCCGGACTGCCACAAATTCCGCAAGTTCCTCGAAGCCCTCTTCTCACTCGCCGTTTGATCGCCTGACGTGCAGCACTCAAGTAAACGCTTCTCATCCCTTTGCGGGACCTGGATCCTCGACATATCCCTCAGCCTCCTCCCGACGCGCGACAGCCCCTCCTCTCCGTAAACCTTTCTATACCGCGAGCAGTTTGGCTTTTCCGGGTGTGGCAGCTGCCATGCGGCAGCTGCCATGTAGGTCCGTCTCTCCGAGACGGACACCGCGTCTCGGAGAGACGCGGCTACATCGTTGCCGCTACGTCGTTGCGGCTACGTCGTTGCG
>DQVB01000130.1 GCA_015661985.1 Planctomycetota bacterium
CCGGTCACTTTGACCTTCTTCGGCCCCCCCCCACCACAGCCCACCAGGCCGACGGCGGTCAAGAGGACCACACTCGTAAGACAAAACCTCGACATGAGCACCTCCTCCAAAGTAACAAAGCGTCTTAGCACCGAGCCGACCCGATGTGGGCCTCCAACTGTTGACCCTACCTAAAGGATGGCCGCTGTCAATCCCCCTGTGAGGCCGATAAAGTGCGGAACCGCACACGGAGCCGAGCAGTACCACTCTCAGTGGGCTCGCGTTTCTCCCCAGGGGCCATTCACCAGCCAATCAGCCAGAGGCATTCACCCATAAGTGCCGGTTCGCCGGTGCATGGCTCGAACCGCCGCCCGCAGGCCCCTGGGTGGTCCCTCAGTCCCTTTCACGGCTGCCCCGCCGTCCTTTGCCCCACCGGACAGGTGCCCCATCGCTGGAGCATCTCCCGGATCCGTCGGAAGTCGTAGCCGGGCGGGGCGGGGAAATCCTGATTCTGTTTCAGTTCTTCCAACGTGGGTGTCGCCGAAGGGACGCCCCCCTCGGGTACGTCCAGGCGGGCGATCCAGACGATGGCGTTCAACACCAAGGTACGGAAGCCATCATGGCCCCAATTCCAGTGCCAATGGCCGCCGGTGAAGCCGAACCCGCGCCCACCATTGGCCCGCTGGTAGACCCACGCCACATGTTCCGGCTCACCCCGGCGGGCCCGCACCACCGGGTTGTTGCTGTGCGGGCCATCGGGCCGCTGGCGCGTGCTGTCCGGCGGGATGGCCGTCAGCACGGGCGTGACGCCCTCCATGCCGTCGACGAACCGCATATGGTAGTACCATTCGTCGTCGATGGCGAAAGGCTGCACGCCGCGGCAGACGGGGTGGTCAGGCAGTGTTTTGAATTCAGCCCGCCAGTGCGGGTTGACCGACCAGAATGTCTCGAAGTAACCACCGATCCAGCTTTTCAGCCGGTCGCCCGGTTCGCCTTTGGGTATTTCCACCGCGTAGTGGATGCACCCCAGGCCCACGCCGCGCTGGGCGAGTCGTTCCAGTTCCTCCAGGTGCCCCATGGCCAGGTGTCTGCGGCCGCCGTTGCAGAAGATGACGATGGCCGCGGCGTCCTCCAGCACGCCAGGATCGTCCGGCCATTGGGGCCCGTAGACCTCGGCACGGACCTGGGGTACGTTCTCGTTGAGCCGCTGGGCCAACAGGAGGCAGCCCGCGCGGTGTTCGTGGGCGCCGTAACCGTGGCTTTTCGGTCCGGCCAGGAAGACGATCTTCCTTTTCCCCCTCTCCGCTCGATCGGGACCGGCCAGCCTCTTCAGGCGGATGTTGCGAAATTGGACTTTCATCGGCGGGCCCTGGTGCAGCTGGAGGGCCAGCAGCCCGCTGGCTCGCCGCATCTCCTCATCCTCATCTGTCGCCTCACACATCACGTGCCCGTTGATGATATGTGTAAAATGGAAGCCCTTGGCGATGATATGGTACTGGTTCCAGCCATCCTTGTTGATGTACGTCTGCAGCTGGACCGCATCGCCCACCGTGCCCACGACTTTCGGCTTGTGGTCCGATCCGATGACGGTCTTATCGCCGCGGAGGGCCAGGATCCCGCGGAAACGCTCACCATACAGGATCCCGGTGTACCGCTCGTTTTCGGCAATATCGGCCTGGTAACCGCCCACGACCCACCGGCCCCACTTTTCCGGTTCCTCCCAGCTGCGATACTGGATGCCCGAGTTGTGGTTGTGAAGGCGGTATTCGAGTTTCAATTCGAAATCAGCCACCTCCCCGCCGCGCCAAATGAGAAACGTGTTCCCTTGGGTGGGGTTGTCCGCTGTGGTCTGGCCGGTAATCGCCCCGTCTTCGACCCGCCAAAAGGCCGGATTTCCATCCCAGCCGTCGAGTGTCTTTCCGTCGAAGATGGGCACAAACCCCTCTTCTTCGGCAGCGTAGAGGGGCAGTAGGGCAAGTGTTGCCAACACGCCAGCGGCCCACAGGGCCGGGTGACATCGCGGGCAGCCATCGGGTACGAAGGGCATGATCGTCTCCTTTCCGTCCAAGGCAGGATACAAAGGTGGGACTGCAGGAAGGATCGCCCTGCGGGCACACTCCCAGGGCGAAGCCGATTATAACGCCGTGCCCGGAGCCGATCCAATTGTCCCACGGCCTTCCCTGCTGACGGCGAACCGGCTACCATGGGCCCGTCTGTGGGACCGGCCAGCTGCTCGCCAGGCTGGCCGCGCCAGGCTGGTCCGGCCTCGGCGCAGGGGTGAACCCCAACGGTGCAGAAAGGAAACACAGGATGGGCATTCTTGCCCGTCAATCATGGGCTCGACCGGCGAGGCCGGCCGGTGCGGCAAGACCCCCATCCTGTCACATCTACGATGTCCAGGCGACGGCGCGTTTCGTCCCACGCATGACGGACAGGAATGTCCATCCTGCCCTGCCGGTTTGCAACGCTGGGGGGAACCATAACTGAGTGGAACAAGGAGCGACGCGGTGGAATTGGCCGGAAAAGTGGTCCTGGTTACCGGGGGCGGCAGTGGCATCGGGCTGGCTATCGCCCTGGCTTTTGCCCGTGAAGGCTGCCAGGTGATCATCTGCGGGCGCACGGAAGAGACACTCCGCCAGGCTGCGGCAACCTTCGATGGCCACCCGCCCTTCGCCATCCGGGTCTGTGACGTGGCCGACCGGGCCGCCGTGGATGCCATGTTCGCGTGGCTCAACCACGAGGTCGGTCCCCCCGACATCCTGGTCAACAGCGCCGGGATCAACGTGCCGAACCGAGCCATCGACCAGCTCCGCCCGGAAGACTGGGACCGCATGCTGGCTGTGAACCTCACCGGCGCATTCAACTGCATCCACGCCGCCTTGCCGGGCATGCGCCAGAAGCGGAGTGGCCTGATCGTGAACATCTCCTCCGTTGCTGGCAAGCGGGCCATGAAGCTGGGTGGCGCGGGCTACTGCGCCTCCAAATTCGGCCTGACTGCCTTGGGTATGACCGTCGGGCTGGAAGAACGCCCCCACGGCATCCACGTGACGAACATCTATCCGGGCGAGGTGAACACACCGATCCTGGCTCAACGTCCCACACCCGTGCCACCGGAACGCTTGGCCAACATGCTGATGCCCGAAGACATCGCGCAGGTGGTCATCGCCATCGCCAAACTTCCGCCCCGGGCGCTGGTGCCCGAATTGGTGATCACGCCCCTGTACCAGGAATACGCCTGAGATGGCCCTGGGGGCGGCCCCGGCTCGCGCTGCTCGGGATGCCCCGTTGCTCAGCCCAAGGGCAGCAGCCAAGCCAGGGTCATGGTGACCAGAAGCCCGGCCACGGCGATCACGATGAGCAATGTGGTCCACAGCTTGAGCGTTTCGGCCTCGGTGAACCCGCTCATGCGAGCGAAGATCCAGAACCCGCTGTCGTTCATCCAGGAGCCGACCAGGGAACCGCAGCCGATAGCCAAGGCCACGTAGACGGCGTGGAAGCCAAGGGCCTCCGGCGAGAGGCTCATGGCGGCGACCATGGATGAAGTGGTGATCATGGACACGGTGCTGGAGCCCTGGGCCACTTTCATCACGGCCGCCACACCGAAGGCCATCAGGAGCACGGCCATCCCCACGTCGCTTCCCTGCAGATGAGCGGAGCTTTCCACGTACTCTTTGATGCCGGAGATCCGCAACATGGCCCCGAAGGCCCCGCCGCCGGCGGTGATGAGGATGATCACCCCGCCGCTCATGAGGGCCGTCTCCGTGGTCTTGGCCAGCTGTTTGAGGGGCAGCCGGCGCTGGTGAACCAAGGTCATCATGGCGATGGCTGCCGAGAGCAGAAGGGCCAGGTTCGGATCACCCAACAGCGACGTGATGTCCGCCACGAAACGCCGTGCCGTCCTCTTGGTCTGGCCGGGAAAAACGCCTTCCAGGAGCATCCAGTGGTAACGTTGGATTTCCTTTGCGGTGAGGTTGTTCCAACCGCGCTGGGCCAAGCGTCGGGCCGCCTCGGGTACGGGCACGGCGGCCAAGGCGGGGTCGTAGCGCAGCTGGGGATCGGCCACCATGCGCCCGAAGGCCGTGCGGATCGCTTCGGCGGCGC
>DQVB01000465.1 GCA_015661985.1 Planctomycetota bacterium
CAACGCCGGCCTTGGCCCGTTCCGCCCACGCCGCCGGCAGCGACTTGGTTCGATTGGCGCTGATCGGATGCGGTGGTCGAGGCACGGGGGCAGCCGTCCAGGCGTTGCAGAACAAGGCGACCCGGAACGTGAAGCTGGTGGCCATGGCCGACGCTTTCAGCGAGCGGCTGGACAACGCCCTGCGAGCCATCCAGGCTCGCTGCCCGGACCAGGTCGATGTGCCGGAAGAGCGGCGTTTTGTCGACCTGAACGGCTACCGGAAGGCCATCGCTTGTGACGTCGACCTGGTACTGATTTGCACCCCGCCCGGGTTTCGGCCCCAGCAGTTCGAAGCGGCCGTGCAGGCGGGCCGGCACGTGTTCATGGAAAAACCTTTGGCCGTGGACGCGCCCGGCGTGCGGCGGATCCTCCGCGCCAACGAGGAGGCCAAACGGCGCGGGCTACTGGTCGCCGTGGGCCACCATCTTCGCCATGAAATCAAACATCGCGAAGTCATCTCGCGCATCCATGACGGAGCGATCGGCCGGGTGAAGTACATGCGCGCGTACTTCAATTCGGGCGGCGTATGGACGCGGCCGCGCAAGCCCGGTCAGACGGAAATGCAATACCAGGTCAATAACTGGTACTACTTCACCTGGCTGTCCGGAGACCATATCGTCGAGCAGCACGTCCACGACCTGGATGTGATGAACTGGATCAAACAAGACGCCCACCCCGTGCGGGCCAACGGGATGGGTGGCCGCCAGGTGCGCGGCAGCCACGCCGATCCGCAGGCCAAGGATCACGGCGAGATCTTCGACCACCACTCGGTGGAATTCGAGTACGAAGACGGGACCCGCATGTACAGCTTCTGCCGCCACATCCTCGGCTGCTGGAACAGTTTCTCCGAACACGCACGCGGGACCAAAGGGTCCGCCCACATCGAAGGGCACGGCCGCGGCGTGCTGGTTGTCGAAGGCCAACCACCCCAACAGTGGGATCGCGGACCGGACGGCCATCAGGTGGAACACGACGATCTGTTCGCCGCCCTCATGGCCGGGCGGCCGTACAACGAAGTCGACTGGGCGGCCCAAAGCACCATGACGGCGATCATGGGGCGCATGGCGACCTACTCGGGCAAGCAATTGACTTGGGAGCAAGCTTTCAACTCCCAACTGGATCTGTCTCCCTCGGCCTACACCTGGGACGCGCAGCCGCCCGTGCTGCCCGGACCGGACGGCCGCTATGCCTGTGCCATGCCCGGCGTTACCCGGGCATGGTGACGTGGCCGGCCCGGGCCGATCGAAACGGGCTTCAGTAGAGCTTTGACCCGGTGGGTGGCAGACGGCAGGGAGGGGACGGGACGCCCCGAGCGGCCGACCGTATGGCCGGGGGTTCCAGCAGATGGACACTCACATCGTCAATCCATGCCTCGCCCAACCCGGCCAGGACAAAGTCAAGGCGGAATGCGCCTGAGCGGGGTACCGGGCGGTAAAAGGTGAAGGGCCGCCAGCCGTCGGTTCCGCTCAGGCGCAGGGCCAGGGGCTGGCCGCCCAGCGAGTCGACGATCTCCAGCCCATCCACAGCGCCAGCGGGCAGGCGCACCCGGGCCCAACCGCGCACAACGACGATGCTGCCGGCTTCGACGGGCACGGCGGGCGAACTGATCCATGCGGGCGGGGACTCCAGGGGCGGGGATCCGTCCTCCCCGGTCGCCTCGGCCACGAGCCGCAGCCCGTAGCGACCCGAATAGGCAGCCTCTTGGGCCAAATCGGCCGCGGCAGACAGACCCGGCTGGAGGTTCGGGAAGTAGTCCCAACCGGACTGGAGCAGGAGCTGGACGTCTTCAAAGTCGCCTCCGGCCAGGCGGTTGGGCCCGAGACGTTGGCTGCCCAGCGCTGCGACGAGCAACTCCTGCCAGGGCAGCGTGGCGAAACAGCCCCCGGCCGGGCTGGCCACAGGCGATCCCAGCGGCCCGACCACCCGCTCCCAATGGCTCCGCTTCCAAAGCAGCAGCCACTCAATGGCTCGCTCGGCCTCGAGCCAGCCCACCTTGAAATCGCGGGCCGCCATCGCCCCGTCGGACCACTGCAACAGCTTCGTCACCGAGTTGAACTGATCGGCTGCCCTCCGGTCACCGGCCGAGAGAGAAGTGATCACTCGGCGGGCTTCCTGCAATTCCCACTCGGCCAGCTGCCGGGTCAATTCGGCCGCACGGCGGCCCACCGCCGCGACCGCCCGACCCACCCGCGCAGTGACCAAGGGATCCCCGGTCATGAGGATGTACCACCCCAGCGGAGACGCTTCCAGGCTGACTCGTACCCCCCCGGTCTGCCGCGAGCGGCGCAACGGCCTGAGTCCCCCCGGGCGGACCAAGTACGCCCGATAGTCTTCCGGCACCCCGGGGACCAGAAATGAGACCGGCCCGCTTTGGGCTGCACTGGGTGCGCATTGTGACGCCTGGCCCAAACACAGGGGAATCAACACGCGGGAGCGGGGCCCCCGCAGGACAGCTGCCCGGACCCCCTGCTGGTTGCTCGCCACCCAAGTCTCCCACTGGCCGCTGGCCAGCCACGGTTCTATCAGTTCCAGCTCCAGGTTGACCAGTTCCAGGGCCAGCCGTCGCCGTTGGCAGTGGCTGTCATCGCCCTCCAGCGAACTGCGGGATTGAAAGACCAACCCACGGGCCCCGGAAGCGGCTGCGGTGTAGGCGGCCAGCCGGATGTGGGCCGCCGAAAAGGACTGCGGCACAGGCCGGTTCGGCCCAAGGGCCCGCAGCTGCTGAACCACCTCCGGGGCCAATTGGGTGTCCACCGTGGCCCAGAACGGCGTACCCGGCCGGGCAAGTTGGGCCCGCTGGGCGAGCCAGAACCGGTAGGTGTCCCATTCGACGGCGGTTCCCAGAACCGGGCGGCCGATGAGCATGATCGTGGTCTGATCGGCCAGTCGGCTGTAGGCGCGCCACTGCCCGGCCGGCTGGCAGATCAGCGGCCGGGCCCCCTGGCGGTCCGCCACCTTGACCATCTCTGCCCAGCGACGCACCTCCGGCAGATGCTCGGCCGTCAGCCTGCTGCCCATATCCCAGGCCAGGATTCGGTCGTAGATCGGGCCCAATGGCGCCAAGGAAGCGCCGCTGTCGCCGCTCAGCGCAGGGCTCGGTGGCCTGGGTGGCGGGCAGACAATCCAAAGCCCCAGCTCCCTGGCCTCCTCCAGCCTCTGGGGCGAGGGAAGACGGGTAACCCAGATGGCGTTGAAACCCAATTCGGCCAGCCCGGCTAGCGACTCCCCGTTCCACTGAATGATCCGCGGAAACATGGGCCGCTGGTCGCATACCAAGACCGAACCAACCAATGCCACCCGAGAGCCGTCGGAGTGGCTACCGGATTCGGCCAGCCGGCGCCCGTGCCAAGCCCCGTGCCCGCCCACGAGCTGGAGATGATCCCGGCCGGCCTGGATGGGCGGCACAGTGGCCGGCGAAGCGGCGCCTCCCGCCGCTGGGACGTACCCGGCGATCTGCAGATCGTCGATCCACACGCTCGTCACCCCCCGGCCCGCACAGACGTCCAGCACGATCTGGTCCACATACGCCTCGCGGTCATCCACCCACGGCCCCAGACGCGATCGAAGCACATAAACCTGGTGTCGAAGCCGGCGCGGAAGCCCCTCGATCCGCAGCTGCTGCCAGCGACCCACAGCGGAGTACCGCGCTGCGGGGATCAAGACGGTAAGGGGGCGGCCCGTGCGAGGGTCCCTGGAACGGGGCAACACGGCCCGCACCAGCAGCTCGATCCCCGCTCGGTCAGCCTTGACCCAAAGCGAAGGGACCAACTCGTCGATCACCCTGGCCCGCCCAATGGCGTGGGCAACGTAGGCTCGAGTGCCCCCCGAACAGAAAACCTGGATGAATTCGCAGGCCTCACCTGTGCGACCGGCCCGCTGGACCCGCCGATGGGCCCGAATCTCCCATCGTGCGTCCCCACCGGCTTGCTGCCAGGAGGGCTGTTCACCATCAAACCCCTCGTGCCATGCAGATGAACCGGCGGAAACGGTGGCAACGAAAAGCGGCCCCAGAGCCAGGAGCAGAGCTGCTACGGGGCGGACCATAGTCGGATGGGTGTTGTGAAAGGGCAACACGGGGACAAACCGGGCAACTTCGCCGTAAGGCGGGCTTGTACCAGGATTTGCGGACCGGCTCCAGATCAAATGTGGCCTTTTCTCAACGCGGCTGGCCGCGGTCGGGTTTCCGCGCAGATCCACAAGTACTTTGTACGTAAAGCGTTACGGCTTAACACCGGCCCCTGGGGGACCGCTTTGGCATCGCCGGTGCAGGGACCTTCCTCCGCCTTGCAACCCAGAGGAGAGCACCATGAGTCATCAATCACGGCTTGGCAGAACGGGGGAGCAGGAAGTTCCTGGGGAACTGCAGGAGTTGGTGGCGGCGGTTCGCCAGCTCCCGCCGGAGTACCGCGCGGGGCTGGAACCAGCCTTGAATCGCGTGGTGGAGAGCACTCGCCGCCGACGGCGGATCTTGGGCGTGGTTCAGGAGGCGTTGGGCCAGTTGCGGTTGGACATGAAGTACTTGATGTTCGACCTGGAGGCCACGCGCCGCGAGCGGGACGACTACCGCCGCCAGCTGGAAGGGACCTAGGCTCGCCCCACCCGGCCGCAGATGGGGTGAGGAGCACGTGTGCGGTCTCCCCCGGTGGGTCACAGCAACGTTGCTTCGGCTCTGCGCCTGGGCTACCATACTGGTAAGTGGAAAGCGGTTGGGGGCGACCTTGCCGCAGCGGGGGACGGGAGGATCACCAGAGAGGAGCATTGCCGGGATGCCTGACTCACCCGAACTGGAAGTATCGGCCCAGGAGATCGCGGATCGGGCGTACAACCTGGGGCTGTTGGACGAACGCCAGCTGCAGGGGGTATGGGCCGACCTGGGCAGTCGCACCGTGTCGGCTGAGGAGTTTGTCCAGCTCTGCGTGCGCCGCGAGCTGTTGACCAACTACCAGATCGAGCGACTGATGCGGGACGAGAGGTCCGGGTATTTCTTCGGCGACTACAAGGTCTTGTACTACGTGGGAGCCGGATCGTTCGCCCGGGTCTACCGTGCGGTGCACAAGGATACGGGTCGCGTGGTGGCCTTGAAGGTGCTGCGCAAGCGGTTCAGCGACAGCGCCAGCCAATACGGGCGATTCATCCGCGAGGGCGAGCTGGGCCGGGCCTTGCGCCATCCGAACATCGTGCCCATTTACGAAGTCTACTCGCGCGCACCGACCCATTTTCTGGTCATGGAGTTCGTCGAGGGCCGCAACCTCCGGGATTTCGTGAAAGTTCGCGGCAAGGTGAACCCTGAGGAGGCGACGCGGTTGATGATCGACATTACCAGGGGGCTGCAGTACGCCTTCGAGCAGGGGTTGACTCATCGCGACTTGAAACTGACCAACGTGCTGGTTGCCAGTCGCGGGCAAGCGAAGCTGGTGGACTTCGGGCTGGCGGCCATCGAACAGGCGCTGTCCAAGGACGCGTGGCTCCAGATGCCCAACGCGCGGACCATCGACTACGCCGCGCTGGAGCGGGCCACCGGGGTGCGTCGGGATGACACCCGCAGCGACATCTATTTTCTGGGTGTCATCTACTACCACATGCTCACCGGCAAGTCGCCCCTGCCCGACACACGCGACCCCCTGAAACGGCTGAGCCGTTCGCGCCTGGAGTCGGTCGTACCCATTCAGCAGGTCGATCCCTCGGTGCCCACGTCAATGGCCTTCGTGGTCCATAAGGCCATGGAGCTTGACCCGGACCGGCGGTACCAGACACCGCAACAGGTCCTGGACGACTTGGAGCTGGCCGCCCAGAAACTTCGCGAGGGGGTGGCGCACGAATCGCTCGACGCCGACGGGGCCGCCGAACGTACGGCAGCGGCGGCCCCGCCGCCACAGCGGGCCGTGATGGTTGTGGAGGCGAACAGCGAGCTGCAGGACCTCTTTCGCGACGTGCTCCGCAGGGCGGGCTACCGGGTTCTGCTGACCAGCGACGCTGGGCGGGCCGTGGAACGGTTCGTCGATACCCCGACCACCGCCCACTGCGTGGTGTTCAACGCGCAGTCGCTCGGCCAGGCAGCCCTGGAGGCCTTCAACCGGCTGGGCCAGGAGGCACGCACTGAGCACGTGCCGGCCGTGCTCTTGCTGGACAAGTCGCAGCGGGACTGGGAGCAACAAGCCCAGAAGGCCGAGCACCGTATCGTGCTGGCCATGCCTATCAAAATGAAAGAACTCCGATCCCGCCTGAGCCAACTCGTGTCCGCCGAGAACCAGGCTTGACCGGCGGCCCACCGCCGCGGCCACTGGCCCACGCCGACCGGGGCGGCTTGCTTGACCCGCGTCCGCCTGAGTCTATAATCCGGCGTTAGTGTGGCCACCCGGATCGCCGGCCAACGTGGCGCGGCATGCCTCCAGCCATCCACACCCTGCCTTGAGGAGAGTCCTTCCCATGGTCGTCGAATTGTCTGATAGTACCTTCGAGCAAGAAGTCCTGCAGGCTTCCGAGCCTGTGTTGGTCGATTTCTGGGCCCCCTGGTGCGGCCCCTGTCGCATGATCGCCCCCGTGGTGGAAGAGCTGGCGGCCGAGAACGCCGGTTCGGTCAAGGTGGCCAAGCTCAATACCGACGCCAACCCGAACATCGCCGCAAAGTACGGCGTGCTCAGTATCCCTACGCTCCTGCTGTTCAAAAACGGCGAGGTCGTCGCACGCCTCGTGGGCCTGCAACCGAAAGCGCGCCTCCAGGAGGCTATCGATAAAGCCAAGGGCTGACGGCTCTGTCCCCCGGTTGCAGACGTTCCTCGATGCGCCCGAGGGGGCATAAGCCCAGCCGCCGCGCGGAATAGCCGTGGCGCGGGCCGCCGGCTCCCTCACCGATGTGCGTGGGCAGGATGGATCGCGGGGGTGGTTTTCGTCGTTGCCCCGAAGCACGATCACCTGTCGTGACCACGGAGCGTGATGAGCACTTCGGGTCCCGCTTCAGCCGTCGGCACAGGACCAGGCTGCGTGGTGCCCCGTCCAGTTCGAGCGCCCTGTTGCGATCGGCCGCCCAGGGAGATTTGTGTTTCAGGGCCCCCGTGGCCGGAGCGCATTCGATGCCCTTTCCGGAGGCATCCCGATCTGCTGGCCCGAACACAGCCGGGGCCAGTCTCGAGGGGGTACTCGTTTCCGTCCCGTGGAAGGTGCTCCGGCAACACTGGCCCGACGCAGCCAACCGATTAGCGGCCAAGAGCCCCTGGAAGACGTCCCTATGCAGCCTTTGGCAAGGAACAAAACATGTATGGTCGATTGCTGATCGTCCTGGCGGGTTGGGCCGCGGCCACGTGCGCGGCGCCATCGGCGGCCTCGGCCCAGCCGAGCTCGTGGCACCTGGACGTGTTGGCGGGCCGGTATCCGGCGGCGTTCTTCTTCCGTAGTGCCGAAGGCCTTGCCGCCAACCCGCGCATCGAATACCACCGCTGGAAAGGGTGCTTTTCCCGGCTCATGGGCATCGAAGGGAAAGTGTTGGATGAGGAGGTTCCTGGCCGCTCGCTGAGGAACATCGAATTCTTCGTGCGTTTCAAACGCCAGCATCCCGAGCAACTGGTGCTGCTGCACTACAACGGCAACGCCCGTGACCCGCGGTTCCAGCGAGAGCCCTTCTTTGCCGGCCATTTTCTCTACTACAACGGGGCCCGGATCCTGGACGATGTACCGGCCGAGGAGGGCGAAACGGAGATCCGTGTGGCGGACGCCACCTTGTTCCGCACCGGGATCGGGCGCTATCGAGACAAGAACGACGATGTTGGGCTCTGTCTGGTTGACGAAGACGGCCGACCGGATTGGCATCACAGCGAGCAGGTGCAGCTGGTGGCGGTGGACGCGAAGCGGAACGTGATCCGCGTGCGGCGCGCATGCTACGGGACGCGTCCCATGGCCTTTCCCGGCGGCAGGGCCTACGCGGCGGCGCATGTGACGGAGGGTCCATGGGGGCGGCAGTCGCATCTGCTTTGGTTCTACAACTACTCGACCGCCTGTCCCCGCGACCGGCAGGGGCGGAGCTGCGCCGAGGTGCATGCCGACGAGCTGGCCCGCCGATTCTCGTCCGGCGGCGAGCTGGAGGCCTTTGACGGGATCGAGTTCGATGTGTTGCACGACCGGGCCGGGCGCCGCGGAAAGAAGCGATCGCCGGACTGCGACGCCGACGGCCGAGTCGACGGGGGCATCATCGACGGGATGAACACGTACGGGATCGGCGTGATCGAGTTCTGCCAGCAGCTGCGCAAGCGACTCGGTCCGAAGCGGCTGATCCTGGCCGACGGGGCAAGCATAGCAAACCAACGGGCCTTCGGGATCCTCAACGGCATCGAGAGCGAAGGTTTCCCTCACCTGAGCGATTGGCTCCTGCGCGACTGGTCCGGCGGTTTGAATCGCCACTGGTTTTGGGCGGCCAATGCCCACAAGCCCGCCTTCAGCTATATCAACCACAAGTTCACCAAAGCCGGCCCCACGCCGGGTTCGCGGGTCCGGCCCGAGGTAGCGTGGGGCGTGCACCGATTGGTCTTCGCGGCAGCCGTGTTCACCGATTCGGCCATCTGTTATAGCTTCACGCCGCCGGCGGAGCCCGGAGAGCTGCTGGGCGTTTGGGACGAGCTGCGACAAGGGACCGACTGGCGCCCCGGCTGGTTAGGACGTCCCTTGGGACCGGCTGTGCGTTTGGCTACGCTGGAACCCGACGTGCTGAACGACTCGGACGGAGCTGGCCAGCCGGCGTGGGCCAAGCGGTTTCACAGCGACCGGGCACAATGCCGGTGGGACGGACAAGCCTTGCGGATCACGCCTTCAAATCCGGACGCTCCGTCGATTCGCTGCGTGCTGGCCGACGTGCCGTGCGACGGTCCGGATCTTTTCGTTTCCGTTGCCGCCCGGGCCGAACCGCGCCGCGGTTATCCGGCCGAGATGGCGCGGCTCTTGTGGGTCGGCTTTGCCTCCAGCCCGCGCCAGGCACGGACCCGGGCAGCGCGTTTCATGACGTGGGTGGGCCAGCGGCCGTTCCGCTCGGGATTCTATTTCAGCAACGTAAGTTCCGGGTCTGCCAACCTGGAACTCGAGATCGAAGGGGGCCAGCCGGTATGGATCCAGTCGGTGCAGGCTTATCACCATCCCGACGCGATTTACCGACGCTTCGAACACGGCCTGGTACTGGCCAACCCTTCGCCGCGGCCCTACCGGTTCGACCTGGCTCGGATCGCGCCGGGTGAACGTTACCGCCGTCTTCAAGGTTCACCACGCCAAGACCCCCAGACCAACAACGGCGCGGCGGTGGGCGGCCAGATCACACTGCCCGCGCAGGATGCGCTCTTCTTGGTCCGCGACGACGAGTCGCTTTGACAGGCAGGCGCGGCACAAACAGAGATCCTCCTGCCGGACGTCGCGATGCCCAAAAGCCAGATGCTTCGAAAGGCCAGGCTGCTGGTTCGGACAATAGCCCGCATTATTCATGACCTCGTAGACATCGTAGGCCGGAACGAGCAAACGCAGCCTCTGCCGGAACTTCGGTCGCTCGGCCAACGAGCAAACTGAGGCACGGTGTAGGCCGGGTCGAATGGCGTCTGCGCTGTCCCCGCACCACTTTGCGCGACCTTGTTCCGGCCTGCGTGAATAATCCGCGACAGGCAGCTCGTTCAGGACGGCGTCCCGGCGTGGATTTCTTGACAGCCCTTGACACGCCGGGCGGGCTGGATCAAAGTGTCAGTAACGTGAGAATACCGCAGCGTTGCAAACCGGTTGGGCAGGATGGACATTCCTGTCCCTTATCAGTGGGGCAAAAGGCGCTACAGCCTAGGCATCGTAGATGTCACAAAACGTGAGTTTTGCCGCACTGGCCGTAGTCGCCAGTCGAGCCCATGATCGACGGGCAAGAATGCCCGTCCTGCGTTCCTTTTCTGCAACGTTGGGCAGTGGTGTGAACGACTGTGGCCGGTCGCACGAAAGCACAATGGCCGGCTAGTCGTCGTCCGGCGTACCGAGCAGGATCAAGGAGAAGAGGTCACATGCTGAACCACCTCAGAATGAGCACGGGGTCGAACGAACGCCGTTGCTGCCGGTTCCTTCCCGTCGCTTGCATCGCGTGGGTAGCCATGGCGGCCGCTTTGTCGGCCTCGGCCGGCCGAGCCTGTGCCGCCGAGCGTCCCAATGTGCTGTTTATCGCTGTGGACGACCTGCGTCCGGAGATGAACTGCTACGGGGTACCGTGCATGGTGACTCCCAATTTCGACCGGCTGGCGCGGCAGGGTGTGCGCTTTGAGCGAGCGTACTGCAACATAGCCGTGTGCGGTGCATCGCGGGCCAGTATCATGAAGGGCATAAGGCCGACGCCGGCCCGGTTCACGTCGTACAAGACGTGGGCAATGAAAGATGCACCGGACGTGCCGTCGCTGCCTCTGGTGTTCAAGCAACACGGCTACTACACGATGAGTAACGGCAAGGTCTATCACCACAGGACTGATGATCCGGAGGCGTGGAGCGAACCGCCGTGGCGCCCGGCCACCTCGAGCATTTGGTGGGCGCTTCCCGAGAACCGGAAGTTGGCCACGGGGTTCCGCCAGCGCGGTCCGGCCTACGAAGGGGCGGACAGGCCGGACGAAATCTATCCGGACCACCAGATTTGCGACAGGACGCTCTCGGATTTGAGGCGGTTGGCCAAGCGGCATCAGCCGTTCTTCCTGGCATGTGGGTTCTATCGTCCCCATTTGCCCTTTGTCGTGCCCAAGGCCTACTGGGACCTCTATCCGGAAGATCAGGTGAAGCTGCCGGACAATATGTTTTTTCCTCGTGATCTGCCGCGAGTCTTTGATTATACGTGGGGTGAGATGCGGGCGTATCACGGGATTCCCAAGAAGGGCCCGGTTTCGAGGGAAACGGCCCGCCAGCTCATTCGCGGATACCATGCGTGCGTGAGTTTCATCGATCGACAAATCGGCCGGTTGTTGGACGAGCTCGACCGGCTGGGTCTGGCTGACAATACGATCATCGTTCTCTGGGGCGACCACGGCTGGCAGCTCGGCGAGCATGGTTTCTGGTGCAAACATACGAACTTCGAAGTGGCGACTCGGGTGCCGCTCGTGATTGTCGCTCCCGGCGTCGAAGGGGGCCGTGTCTGCCACCGGCTGGTCGAGTACATCGACATCTATCCGACGCTCTGCGACCTGGCCCACTTGTCCTCGCCCGGCCATCTGCAGGGCAAGAGTTTGCGTCCGCTGCTGGCCGATGTGGAAGCTGAACACAAAAGCGCCGTCTTCACCCGGTTCGGCGGAGGCGACGCGGTGCGGACGTTCGAATACCGCTACATGGAAATGCGAGCCAACCGGGGCCGGGGCCCCCTTCAGGGCGCAGGGATGTTCGACCTGCGCCGAGACCCTCAGGAAAACCACAACGTGGCTGAACAACCAACATACAGGAAAACACGTGAGCAAATGGAAACCATGCTGCACAAGATGCTCGGCGAGTTGACTCAGGTGCGCTGACCTGCCATGGGGCAGGACGAGGATCGGATGGCCAGGCTTCCGGAGGGCGGCCAGTTGATAGGGCGGCGGCTATCAATGAGTCTCGGCCGCGGCAGTCCTGGACCGCTTGTCAATGTCTTGTGACCGACGCAAAGAGTGCGAGAGATGGAGGAATCATCAATGAGAGACGCTCTGACGCTACTGGTGGTCTGTGGCGCAGTTGGCGGAGTTTCCATGGCCACCGAACCCGGGTTCGTTCCGATCTTTAACGGCACGGACCTGGCCGGCTGGGAAGGCAAACCCGGAGCGTGGCGGGTGGAAAGGGGGGCCATCGTCGGGGAGAGTACGCCGGAGCGTCCCTGCAAGAGGACGCACTACCTGTACTGGACGGGCGGCGAACCGGCGGATTTCATCCTCCGGGCCAAGATCAAGCTGATCGGAGGAAACTCGGGCATCCAGTTCCGATCGGCGAAGCGGCCCGACTTTGACACCTTCGGTTATCAAGCCGATTTCGACGCCGCCAACCAGTACACTGGCTGCCTCTACCAGCACAAACGGGGGCTTGTGGCCCGCCGGGGTGAGCGGGTTGTCTTCACCGAAACGGGCCAGCGCCAAGTCGAGCGGTTCGCGGATTTCGAGGGCCTTCTGAAGCACGTCCGGCAGAACGACTGGAACGACTACGAAATCATCGCCCGGGGCAACCGCCTGACCCTGCGCTTGAACGGCCAATTGATGTGCGAGGTGGAGGATCGCGACCCGCAACTCGCCCGCCGGAAAGGCATCATCGCCCTACAAATGCATCAAGGCCCACCCATGCGCGTGGAGTTCAAAGACCTGCGCATCAAGGTGCTGAAATGAACGCGGCCGCCGACCTGGGGCAGGGCCGGCAAGAAGGCTCAATCGGCCTGCTGGCCATGTGCCGAAGGCTGCCGTTAAAGCGAACCCGGGAAAGCCACCACTGCGCCGGTGCGGGCTTCCACACGGCGCCTCATCGGTTCGCGTTCATGACGTTCCCCAGATCCACAAGGGCCCTGTGGGGGACCTCCTCTGCGAGCTGGGCGATCTGTTTCGCCCGGCGCAGATCGTTGCCCGCGAGGATCACCCCTTGCGTCTGGTCGCCGCCAAGTTGCAGGAACGTCCCCAGCGGGCCCTGGGGCCGGCAACCATGGATAAGGACGTCTCGCGCTTGCGTGAGCCGTATGACCGGACGAGCGTCGGCTGCGCAAGGTGTGTCGAGTCCATCGATCACCAGGCCGGTCACGTCGTCACAGACCAACGCGTGGCGTTGGTCGGGCTTCTCCGTACGAAGCCGGACGTTCTGGAACCGGACCCCTTGCACATGGCGGCAGTAGAACCCGTAGGCGGGCAGCGTGCCGAACATCGTGCTCTCCGGGTAGCTCTCCTCCTTCTCGGGCACGACTACATCCGCCTGCGCGGCCCCTCCACCGCCTTCAAAGCCTAGATTCACATCGCGCAGCGTCACGTTTTCGATGGGGTGGCCCTCCAGTCCGGTGATCGAGCAGCCGATGTTCCCGGTACCGCCCGCCACAATGCTGCTCAAAGTGACGTTTCGAAACACCCCCACAGGCGGTTTGGGCATGCTTTCCTGGTACCGTCGGCCCCGATTGCCCAGACGCATGAAGATGGGAACACTCACGCCACGAATGGCGATGTTCGAGACGACCACATGCTCCAACGTCCCGCCGTCGACGATTTCCAGCGCGATGCCGGCCAGCCCTCGCTGGCGGCCGTAAATCGGCTTTGTGTATCGGGGTGAGATGACCGAGCAATTGTCGATGGCGATGTTGCGGAATCCACCGATGGACTCCGTGCCCATCTTGATTGCGTTGCAATGGCTGCTCAGGATGCAGTTTGAGACCGTCACGTTCTCGCAGGCCCGGTCCAGTGTGCTCTTGAGGCACAGGGCATCGTCGTCGGTATCCATGACGCAATTGGAGATGATGACGTCGTGGCAGCCGTCGATGTCCAGCCCGTCGTTGTTGTACGTGACGTGATTCCACACAGTAACGCCCATGATTCGTACGCGCTGGCAGGCCAGGTAGTGCTGCATCCACATGGCCGAATTCCGCAGGGTCACGCCTTCGACGAGCACATCGCGGCAATGGACAAAGCGGATCAGGTACGGCCGGTTCTTGTACTCCCTCCAGCGGAAGGCCTGGCCGTTGCCGTCGATCGTACCGCGGCCTCGGACGGCGATGTGCTCCAAGTCCTCTCCGGCGATGAGGCTTTGGCGCACGTAGCGGTCCGTATAGGAGCGGATCGCCGGTACGTTTTCGGGATAGTCGCCCGGATCGGTGCTGGCCAGAAGTACACAGCCGGCGGCCAGCAGCAGCGTGACATGGCTCTTCATGTAGATGGTGCCCGAGAGCCATTTTCCGGCGGGCAGGTAGACGGTCCCGCCGCCAGCCGAGGCGCACTTGTCGACAGCCGCCTGAATGGCTCGCGTGCAGGGTGTCTTGCCGTCCGGCTTTGCGCCCAGTTCGCGGATATCGACCACAGGGCCGCTGGCCAGCGCCGGGGCGCCGAGCGAAGTGCAAAGCATCACGACCGAGAGAACGCTTCGAGTCGAAATCATCGCCGCCTCTTTCGCTGGTCGTTCGCACGTCGCCTGCCGGTCCCGCTCCTCCCGGAAGCGATGGGCCCAAACCCATCCTTTACTGCGAAGCTGCCGCGGGGGCAAGCCACAGCCGCCCCCCGAGTGTCGGCGGAGGGACTCGAACCCTCACCCCCTTACGGGGAGGAGATTTTAAGTCTCCAGCGTCTGCCTATTCCGCCACGCCGACGCCTGCTCCCGGCCGTTGCGGGGAAGCAATTTCGGTGGCCACCGTTTGCCTCAGGCGGAAGTCTCCCCGGCCGGCTGGGCCGCACCGTTGGTGGCCGTGACGATCCGGTTGATGGCGTTGAGGAACGCCTTGGCGCTGGCCTCCACGCTGTCGGTGGACACGCCGCGGCCGCGGTACAACCGCCCGTCGTGTTCTACTTGCACGGTCACCTCACCCTGGGCGTCCTGACCCACGGTGACGCTGTGGACGCGGAAATCCTTGCACACCACATGGATGCCGGTCAGTTCGGCGATGGCCAAGAACACCGCGTCGATGGGGCCGTCGCCGGCGCTTTTCTGCGTCGTCAGCACCTGGTCGCCATGCCGCAAGGTCAGTGATACATGGGGCTTGCGTCCCGTGCCCGAAGTGACTTCGTAGGAGTCCAGGGACCACAGTTCGGTGACGGCCCGGATCTGCTCTTCGACTAAGGCGGCCAGGTCGGCGTCGTAGATCTCCTTTTTCTTGTCCGCCAAGGCCTTGAACGCCTCGAACACCGTGTTCAGCTGTTCGCCAGTAAGCCGGTAGCCCAGGGCCCGGGCGCGGTCGGCCAGGGCGGCCCGGCCGCTGTGTTTGCCCAGCACCAGGTCGCTGCGCATGAAGCCTACGTCTTCGGGGCGCATGATTTCGTAGGTGGTGGGCTCCTTGAGGATCCCATCCTGATGGATCCCCGCTTCGTGGGCAAAGGCGTTCTGTCCCACGATGGCCTTATTCCGCTGGACTTGCATCCCCGTGATACTGGCCACCAGCCGACTGGTGGGCACCAGCCGTTGGGTCACCACCCCCGTGTGGGCGTGGTACACGTCGTGGCGTGTGCGCAAGGCCATGACGATTTCCTCCAGCGAGCAATTGCCCGCCCGTTCGCCAATCCCATTGATCGTGCACTCCACCTGTCCAGCCCCCGCCTCAACGGCCGCCAGACTGTTGGCCACGGCCATCCCCAAGTCGTTGTGGCAGTGCACGCTGATCACCGCTCGCTCGATGTTGGGCACTCGCCCGCGGAGCTTGCGAATGAGCCCGCCCATCTGGGCTGGCGTGGCGTAACCTACCGTATCGGGGATATTGACCGTCGTGGCCCCGGCATCGATGGCCTTCTCCACGACTTCGCAAAGGAAGTCGATTTCCGTGCGGGCGGCGTCTTCGGGCGAGAATTCCACGTCAGGGCAGTAACCTACGGCCCGCTCCACTCCCGCTACGGCCCGCCGGATGATCTCCTCCTTGTCCATGTGCAATTTGAATTCGCGGTGGATGGCGCTGGTGGCCAGGAACACGTGGATCCGGGGCCGCTCGGCGTGTTTGACCGCCTCCCAAGCCCGATCGATGTCCTCCGGGCGGCAGCGGGCCAACCCGCAGACCACCGGCCCACGGACCATGCGGGCGATCTCCCGCACCGCTTCGAAATCGCCCTTCGAGGCGATGGGGAAACCGGCTTCGATCACGTCGACCCCCAACTCCACCAGGGCCTGGGCCACCTCCATCTTCTCGGCCAAGTTCATACTGGCCCCCGGCGACTGCTCCCCGTCCCGCAGCGTGGTGTCGAAGATCACAATCCTCCGAGAATCTGGTTCGGCCATCGCTTTCATCCCTCACACTTGACCACTCACCGGCCCACGATGCCGAGCCGCCCAATACGGCGAGGCACAAAAAAACCCCGCAGCCTCGGGGGCTCGGGGTTCACTGCCTTCGTGGGATAAACTGCAATTGCGCGAACTGGCCGGGCCCCCTCAGGAGGGGGTGAGTAACAACAACGGCAAGTTCGCGCCAGCCCTGTCCATTCTCTTTACCACAGATGACACAGGCCGCCGTCACACGACCAAGGATCCTCGCTACCGGCCCCGCAGCCGGCCCTGCCACACCCCAGAGTCTGCCACGGTGACCTGCTCAGCTTAGAAGTCTACCCGAGAACCGACGGCCAGTCAAGCCAACAGACAGGCCGATCTGGGGGGACGGGGCCATGTCCAGCCTTTGCCCGCGGCGGCAGGCGAAAAACTCCGATATGACAATCTGGCCCTTGGCGACAAGTCGCCGTGGAGCGGGAAAGTTCGGTAAGGATTCCCGCACCCCAGAGGGGGCGACCAACGTCTGGATGTTTGCCCGGTCGTGCCAATTGCCCTCCCGGAGAAAACTCACCTCCGCCTAAAGCCGCTTCGCGGGCCCCGGTGTTTGGACCACACCTGGGCAAACTAGTGAACCTCGGCAATTTAGTAAAACCGGTCTGTCTCCCGGGCCGGCCCGGCCTGGCGCTCGCCCGTGGGCCGGGCGGGAAAGGCCGCCGCTGAAGACGCCCCACCAAGCTCGCTGGCTCCAGCTGCTGCACACGGCCGGTGCCAATGGGCCCAACAGCATCTGGGCAGCTGGTGCGGGGTCCACCGGGTTGTGAACGGTGAACGGTTGTTATGTTTTTGATTGCAGCGAAGCCCGGCTGGGGGAGCGAGGCTCCATGCTCTGGCCGTTCTTTGTAAGTGCTGTCGCTGGAACAGGTTGCGAATGGCGACAGCGACAAGGTGGGGCTTTGTGATCCAGGGGCGTGGGGCAGCGTTTTCGGTTCTTGTTGGCTTTTGGTGGGTTGAATATCTGGCGCCGGGGGGTATGATGATCGTTGGTCGTGGCTGAGTGCTTTTCTTGTGTGCCCTTCTCGGCGCTGCGGGATCGAGCTGGCAAGGAGGAAGCGATGCAGGGAATTGCTCGCGGATGGGAAGCGGACGTACATCGGGGCCCGGATTGGCTGATCGTGAAGCTTCGATGCCCGCAGTGGAGTTTCCCCGAAACGGAGTCGCTGGCTGATCGGATTTGGGCTCTCCTCCAGCGCCACTTCGTTTACCGTCTGGTGCTCGAGCTGGACGAACTGGAGCTGTTGACCACTCCGTTGCTCGGTCAGCTCGTGGTTTTGGACAGGCGCATCCGGGAGCGCAGCGGTCTGCTGCGGCTGTGCGGATTGAGCCCCCAGAACCGAGAAGTGCTCCGCGTCCACGGCCTTCTGGGCCGGCTACCCGCTTACGGTTGTCCGCGGGACGCGGTGATGGGGATGACGAGCAGAAAGCCGCGGTAGTGGGGGGTTCGGCAGGGCCGATCTGGAGATCGACGCGCACGCTGATCAGGTACTGACGCGTCACCGTGGGGGAGCTGCCGCCCAGCGTGGTGTAGGTCCCTTTGGCCTTGAAGTGCAGCCCTTGGTCGGAAGTGAACACCCAGCTGGCCCCTGGTCGCTGGATTCCAAGAGGCCGTGGTCGGCCAGATTCACATCTGCGCTTTGACAGCGGGCTTCGCAGGCCGTGGCGCCGGCGACGTGCTCAATCACAACGCACAGCCGCTCGCTGGGCGACAGCCCCTTGACGTTGGACAGCGCATACTGCTTCCATTGGTACCGGCTGCTGAGCGACGATTCGCTGACGATCACCTCTTCCAGGACCGTACTGGTGGGCCTTCCGTTTCCTGTGGCCGGCCGGATCTGCACTTTGAACTGGCCGTCCGTCATGCCCGACCGTCGCAGGGAAAGGTCGATGCGGGCCAGACTCCAGCTGACCGCCTCGGCCGGCAGGCTGGGCGCGAAACACTGGCCCACCCACTGGTCCGTTCTCACCTGGTAATCCGATGTGCTGCCGCCCCTGGCCAATTCACTGAGGGTCACTTCGCCGCTTTCCTGGAGCCCCTCGTCGAAGGTCTCCATCTTGTCCCGGTACCGATAGACGAGTTCGAAATGCTGCACATCTTCGGCCACAGTCTGCGGTGTGCCGTGGTTGAAGGTGCGCAGCAGCGGATCGCCGGGCGTGCCGGACCACTGGTAGCGGATCACATCCTCTTGGCCGTCATCGTTGATGTCCGGCAGGGCGAATTCGATCATCTGCGCGCCGCGCCCGGTGACGAAGATGGCGTAGCGGAGTTCTTCGGCCAGTGTAGCAGCGACTTGGGCGGCCTCCAGAGTCGGGGCGGGCGTGCCGCTGGAGGCGGTGGCCGCCGAGGCGATGTAAACCGCTGAGGCCAGCCCGACGACCAAAAGGCCACTGGCCGCAGTAGCGATGATCAGCTCCACCAGCGTATACGCCCGGCGCGGCGCTGGCCGGGCTGGTGGCCGCGATCGCGGAGGAACCCCTCCTGCTGAGGCCGCACCAGGGAACCGGTCCCACAGTTTGCTGAAGGCCGATTCGAGGGCTACCGTGCGAGGTTCGCTTTGGCCGTACATGGAAGGCGCCTCCGGCAAGCCCGGCGTGGTCACTGGATGCTGGCCAATCCGCTTTCTGCCGAAACGACAACGGTTTTGCTTTTTCCGCCCGTTTCGACGACCACCTGACCACCGCTATCGGGCATGCCCCACGCGTTGAACTGGACGTCGGCGTCCTCCGGGCCGGCAAACTGGGCGCTGGTCAGTTCCACGGAGTACGGGTGTCGTGAAAGATCCACCTCGTAGACTTCCGAAGGGTGATCGAGGCTTTGCATACTCGCCAAGGTGTATCGGCTGGAAGACACATTGAACGACACGGCACACGGGGAGCAGGTGGTGAGAGCCTGGCGGCAGGCCAATTCCAGGTCGGCCCGGATCCGCGCAGCCGCGTTTTCCAGCCGGTAGTAGGAGACCGAATCTGCCACCCGCGGCGCCGCGACGGCCACCAGGATGCCAAGGATGAGCATGACGGTAAGCAGTTCGATGAGGCTGTAGGCACCGCGATCCGGCGCGGCGGATGGGCCGGCGCGACGGCAACCCAGCCGAGGGAAAGGCCGGCTTTCGGCGAGCAGGGCCTCGTTCATGGCACATGGATCTCCTTGACGGCCCCGGCCAGGGAATCTGTGGCTGCCAGCCCTGGTTGGGGCGTGGCGGCTCCGGCCTCGAGCAGCGCGCGAGTGTGCTGATGGGCTTCGCGGCAAATGGCGCGCACGTCGTCCAGTACCAGGAACAGCGCCTCGATGACCCGCCTGTCCCATTGGCTGCCAGCTCCACGGCGAAGGATATCTTCGGCTTTCTCCTCGGGCATCGCCCTGCGGTACGGACGGGAGCTGGTCATGGCGTCGTAGGCGTCGGCCACGGCGATGATCCGCGCCGCCAGGGGGATCGCTTCGCCGCCCAGTCCATGCGGGTAACCGCGCCCGTCCCACCGTTCGTGATGGTGCAGCACCCCTGGCAATACCTCTGTCAGGTGCGATAGGTGTTTCAGGATGGCATGGCCCCGCTCCGGGTGCCGCTTGATCTGCCCCAATTCTTCCTCCGTCAGCTTGCCTGCCTTCAGCAATACGCTGTCGGGAATGCCGATCTTGCCGATATCGTGCAAGAGGCCGGCCAGGTACAGCTGTTCCCGTTGCTGGCGGTTCAGCCCCAGCTGCTCACCCAACCGTCTGGCGATCAGGGCCACCCGATCACTATGGCCACAGGTGTACGAATCCTTGGCGTCGATGGCATTGATCAGTGCCCGCAACGCGCCGACCAGAAGAGTCTCGCGGTCGCGCACAAAATGGAGGTTGCGGCCGTGGGTGGCCAGCATCACAGCCGCCGCGCCCATCATGCTGGCTTCCACCGAGCCGAATTCGCAGCCGCTCAGCCCGTACCCTGGATAGGCCTCCCCGGCCGAGTCGCTTACCGCCGAGGGGCGACGGTTGACGGCCAGCAGCCAGCCGGTGCAAGAATCCCGAACACCCACGGCGGCCAGCACGAAGCTGTCCAGCCCGGGGAAGTCGGCGAAGGCCCGATCCCGGGCAATCCGGTTCCTCACCACCGGCTGTTGGCTGGCCGCATCACGGAACCGCGCCACCAGGGTCTGCACCTGTCGGTCGGAAAACACCCGGGGCCCGAACCAGACGACCGGCGAACTGGGGCGCGCTTCGTTGCACGGACCGCCGCCCCCTGGGTGGGCGGCCCTAACGGTGGCCAGCCCTTCAGCACGGATCAGCTCGCGCAGGACCGGCAGCACCGATTCGGCCACGTCAGAGACTGAGCGGCGCACGTCGCATAGCTCTAAATGCTCGCTCAGACTGAGCAGAAACTGGATCTCCTCCAAATCTTCGGTCACCTGGCGCGCGTAATCGCCCAGCTGTCGGCGATAGTCATACAACCGCTGGCCAAGCGTCAGCCTGTTCTGGACGAATTCGGCCAACCGATTCAACAGCCCGGCCGGTGACAAGGAAGGCTTGCCCGCAGCCACGACGAGTGGCCCTTGAGGCGAGCGGACCGCAAAGGCCATCTGGTACCCGCCCTCACCGTCCGGCCGAATCACCGGCCCGGCGGGCCGCCCCGCTGCGGCCTCAATCAACCCGCGCCAAGATTCGGACAAATCACCAGCTGCCTCCGTCCCCAGCTGGGCCGGACCCGCTCTCCAGCAACGCCATGATGGGCCCTGCAGCCACAGCGTAAAAGGCGAACCGAAGGTGCGGCGCAGCGACTCGTCCAATTGCTGGAGGAATCCCTCGGGGACCGAGCTGGGTTCCGAGCCCAGTGCTGTAAACATCTTGGGATTGCGTAACTCCTTGATAGTTTGTATGTTCCGGCCATGGTTGGGGGGCAGCGGTTGGAACGGATTCTGCGGA
>DQVB01000468.1 GCA_015661985.1 Planctomycetota bacterium
CCGCGGCCTGGTCGACGCCCTCGGCTACCCGCTCACGGCCCAAATCTACCGCTACGACGCCTACGGCAACCCCATCGCGTTGGACCCCGCCTGTGCCCTGACCACCCTCCTCTACAGCGGGAACAGCTTGACGTCGCCACCCACCTCCAATACCTCCGCGCCCGCTACTACGCCTACGCGCTTCCAGCCGTAGTGCAAATCGCACTCGTTGGGCCTTGGCGGTGTGCCGCCGCGGAGGACCCGAAGGTGACCCGGACAACGCCAAGAAAAGAAAAACTAGATCTGACCCCGGATGCCCCCGACCCCGGATGCCCCCGGGATGCCCTCGGAAAAAAGAAAAACTAGATCTGACCCCCGCGCTGGATTATGGCGGGTGATCGGCCCGCCTGACGGCGGCCTCGACCCACGCCCTACCGTTACTCGACCCATCCTACCGCTCAGCTCGCTTGCGGCGCCCCCAGTCCCCGATCCCCTGGGTGGGGGGGTCTTAGGGCAGAGGGGAAGGGTGGGTCGATATGACGCGCAAGATCTTGGGTGAAAGACGTGTTCGCGCCGTCGGCCCGCAGGGCGTCCTCGCCCGTCGGGCGGAAAAAGGGGGGTAGCCTTACCCGGCCGACAGGCGGCTCGAGACCGAGAGATGATCGACTGCAGGCCTGCTACAGGCCCGCTACCGGATAGCCGAAGCGGGCGGCCGCTGAGCAGCTTCTGGCGGGCGGTATCCGCGGATCACGAGCCGCGCAGGTCGTAGACGCACAGGTTGTTGTCATAGCGCACGTACAGCCGCCCGCTGCAGACGACCGGATGGCTCAAACAAGGGCCGAAATCGCCCCCCGGCACCTCGAGCTGGCCTGCCACTCGATAGCCCTGCGGGCTGACGGCCATCAGCAGCACCGTGCCGCGGTCGGTCAGGGCGTAGAGCATGCCGTCGGCCCAGGTGAGGGAAACCTTGCGCATTTTCTTATCGCGCCATTGAAGCTCGCCGGTCAGGAAATCCGCGCAGAAGAAGCCCTTGCCCCCGCTGCGGCAGGCGCTGCCGTAGAGGTAACCGTCCAAGAGCATGAGTCCGCCGTGGCAGTTGTCCAGTTGGCGATCCGACCAGACTTCGCTCACGCCGCGGCCGTCCGGGTTGATCTTCAGCAGCGTACTGCCGCCGTGGTGGCCGCTGGTCGCCAGCACGTATCCGTCGTGGAACAGCGGCATGGTCACGTTCTGGTCGTGGCGGGTCACGTGGGGATAGGACCAGAGAAGTTGCCCCGTCTTGAGATCCACGCTGATCACCGATTTCTGTGTGAGGGTAATCAGTTGGCGGTAGCCTGCCCAAGTGACGATGACGGGCGAGCAGTAGGCGGCTGTCTCCCTGATGGCCGTGTTGGTCCATACCGTCCGTCCGGTTTTCTTGCCCAGCGCCGCCACCATCGCCTTGGTGCCGCCAGGCACGCAGAAGACCCGTTCACCGTCGACCGCCACGTTTTCTGCCATGGCCCACGTGCCGTAGCGCCCGTCGTAGCGGGATACCAGGTCCACAGCCCACACCTGCTGGCCTGTATCGGCGCGAAAAGCCGCCAAGCGGCCCACCGGATTCAGCTGGTACAACAAGCCGTCGCTGTAGGTGGGGATCGTACGCGCTCCCGGATAGGGCCCGCGCCAACTCCGTCCGTTCTGGGCTTTCCACAGGAGCCGTCCCTCGATGTCCAAGGCGATGATGAACTCCCGGTCGCCGAAATCACCCGTGGTGAACACCTTGCCTTCGGCCACCGTTACCGTGGAGAAGCCTCGCCCGCAATCGCCGTATCGCCACACCAGCCGCGGGCCGCCTTCAGGCCAGCGTTTCAGCAGGCCGGTATCGGGGGCCATGTTCGTCCGGTCCGGGCCGTGGAACTGGGGCCACCAAGCTGATCGGCCCCGTTCGGCCGCAGCGAACCCGGTTCCGGTTGTCAACCAGACAAGACAGAGACTGCCCACCACATGGCCGATCTTGTTTGCCTGCATACACCACCTTGCTGCGCTCTCACGGAAAGCTTGCCAACGCTGGCGGGCATTATCGCCCGCCAGGCCACGGCCGGTCAAGTTGTGGGACGCAGGCAAAGGCGCGCTGGAGGGGCGGCCGGCTCGCCGCCGTGCCCCGGGGCTGCTGTCAGGGCAACTGTCCGTCCCACCGGACGAAGGCTTCCAGGGCGTAGTATTCAGGCAGTCCGATCTGGTTGTAGCGATCGGCCGTATGGCGGTTACGGTCTTCGGCTCGCTGCCAGAACTCTCGAGGGTCGTCGGGGCCGGGGAAGAGGGCGGAATCTTTTTGCGATTCGTGGCGGAAGATGGCCGCTTTCTTGCGTTCCAGGTCTTGGGGGCTCAAGGGGACAGCGATATCAATGACATCCAGGTCCCATTCCTGCCACGCGCCGCGGTACAGGAGCACTTCGGGACGGCTGCCGCAGGACCGCTGGATCCCGCGCAACGCCCGGAAGATCAGCTCGGCGCAGACCCGATGTGTCCCGTGGGGATCGGACATGTCACCGGCCACGTAGACCTGGCCCGGGGCCACCTGTTCGATCAAACGGCGCACGGCGTGTACGTCCTCTTTACCCGACGGACGCTTATCCACCGTGCCCGTGCGATAGAAGGGCAGATCGAGGAAATGCAGGTTTTCCTCGCAGCACCCGCAGACGGCGGCCGCCGCCTTGGCTTCGCTCCAGCGGATCAGTTCTTTGATCCGCAGCACCTCGGCCACATCGGCGTCACCGGGCCGTTTGGCATCCAGCGCCCGTTGCACGCGCCTTTCCAGTTCCGGCGACAACTTCCGGTCAATGCCGAACCGCCGGTTCAGCTCGGCCACCAGGTCGATCAGGCGGCGGGCGTCGTGGTCGAACACAGCGATGTTGCCGCTGGTCATGTACGCCACATGGACTTCGTGGCCGTCCTCGTTGAGTCGGATCAGCGTGCCCCCCATACTGATCACGTCGTCGTCCGGGTGGGGGCTGAAGCACAAGACCCGCTGGGGCCGCCGCCCCGCCGGATGGTATTGGATGGTGTCCATCATCCAGCGGAAGACGCGATGGGCCAGCCTGGGGGCCGGGCCGTGATCCCGCAACAGTTGGTGCAGGTTGTGGTTGCGGAAGTCATCGCCGTCCAGCTTCAAGAGGGCCTTGCCGGTCTGCTGGCACAACCACAGCACCGCTTGTTTGACGAGCCGGTCGGTCCACTGGACGCTGCCCAACACCCAGGGCGTGGCGATGCCGGTCAGTTCCGCCGCGGCGGCTTCGTCCAACAGGAAGCAGGCGTCGACGTGTTCCCGGAGGAAGCTGGCCGGCACGCGATCGCTCATCGGTCCTTCGGCCGCCTCGCGTATAATCCCCGCCGACTCCTCGCCGAAAGCCAACAACAGGATCTTGCGCGCCTCGCCGATCGTACCCAAGCCCATCGTCAAGGCCTGCATGGGTACGTTCTCTTCATGAAAGAAATCCGCTGCGGCCTCCTTGCGGGTCACCGGGTCCAGGGTCACCAAACGGGTACGGCTGTGGCGCACGCCGAACGGTTCGTTGAACCCCAGATTCCCGTTGCGACCGATCCCCAACACGTGGACGTCCACCCCGCCCCCATCGCGGATCCGCTCTTCAAACCGCCGACAATGCTCGGCCACTTGCCCGGGCGGCACCGTGCCATCCAGCAGATGGATGTTCTTCCCAGGGATGTTCACCTGGTCCAACAGGTTGCGGTGGAGCCACCGGTGGAAGCTCTGCAACTGGTCGGGCCGGATGCCGTAGTACTCCGCCACACCGAAGATCACCACGCCGGCCAAGTCCAGCCCTTCATGGCGATGCATGCGCACCAATTCCCGGTAGACGGCCACCTGGCTGGAGCCGGCAGACAGGCCCAGCACGGCCGGCTGCCCCACCGAATTGCGTTCCCGCACCGTGTGGGCGATGATCCGGGCCGCGTGCGCCGCCGCGTCGCGACTGGATCGAAAGACGTAACAGGGCACCTGGGTGCCGGCAACAGGATGGGCTGCTGGTTCCATGAGTCGACCAATACCGCTCCTAGTTGCGGTCTGCCCGCCGCCTGTGGGCAAACCTTCATGCAGTGACGACCATGTTATCGCGGTGGACCACTTCGTCATACGGGTGATGTCCGAGGATAGCGGCGATTTCGCCCGTTTTGTGTCCTTTCAGCCTCTGGAGCTCTTCAGAGGAGTAGTTGGTCAGGCCGCGGGCGAACTCCTCCCCTTCCGGATGGCAAAGGGCCACCACATCCCCCTTGCGGAACCGGCCGCGTACGTGGACCACGCCGATGGGCAGGAGGCTGCGGCCTTCATGCTCCACCGCGCGGCGAGCCCCCTCGTCCACCACGACGTGGCCGCGAGGGCGGACGTTGAAACCGATCCAGCGTTTCCGCGCCGCCACGGTGCGGCCCCGAGCCAGCACGAGCGTGCCCACCGACTCGCCCGCCAAGATCTTCCCCAGCACATCCGGCTCGCGGCCGCTGGCAATGATCACGTTCTCCCCGGCCGCCGTGGCTTGGCGAGCTGCCTCCAGCTTGCTGGCCATGCCCCCCTTGCTCAGCCCGGTCGCCTCGTCCCGAACCAGATCGAAAACGGAACGGTCGAGCCGCTGAACCATGGGCACCAGGCGAGCGGCCGGGTCGCTGGGATCCCCGTCATACAGGCCATCAACGTCCGACAGGAGAACCAGCAGCGGGGCCTGGATCAAGTTGGTCACGATGGCCGCCAGACGATCGTTGTCGCCAAAGGTGGTCTGCAGCTCGTCGACGCTGACCGTGTCGTTTTCGTTGATGATCGGTACCGCCCCGTAGTGCATGAGCGTCAGGATCGTGTTGCGCGCATTCAGGTAGCGGGTGCGGTCTTCCAGGTCTTCGGCCGTAAGCAGAACCTGGGCCGCGTGGCGGCCGAACCGCCGCAACGACCGCTCGTAAGCCTCCACCAAAGCGCTTTGGCCCACGGCGGCCACCGCTTGCAGGTGAGCCAAATCCGTGGGCCGGTACCGCAGCCCCAGCCGCCCCATGCCCGCGCCCACGGCCCCCGAACTGACCAGCGCCACATGCCGGCCGGTGGCCATGATCTGGTGCATCTCCTCAGCCAGGCGGGCGATCCGGTCGTAATCCAATTGCCCGTCGCTGCGGGTGAGCACCCGGGTGCCCACCTTGATCACCAAGGTGGTTGCCGAGGCAGCGATTTCCTGACGCACCAAGTCCTTCATGCCATTCGCAACACCCAAGGCCCACGGAACTCAGCCCAGCCTTTTTTTCTGCCTCCTTTTGCGAAAACCGGACACCGGGCAGATCGTCGTTGTCGCCTGGCTTTGCGAGCCCGGATCTGCTGGAGGTTGCCACGCCAGGGCCGCTCGACTCGCAGAGCCAAGCTACAAAAGCGGCGCTGTCCGTTAAGAGTGTGTTTCAAAAACGAAACCCAAGCGCTGTGCGCCGGTCTCCTGGCCCGGCACATCGCGTGACCGCAGGTCTCCGGTGCCCGGACGGAGGTTTTGAAACAGCCTCTAAGACTTAAACATAGCGATCGGCCGGCGTGGCCAACAGTGGCCCGGTGCGCCTCGTGGGCAGGGCCCGGATGGACGGATGGATCGAGCCCGTTGTAGCCGGGCAGGAGCCGCCGTACAATACAGGCGGAACGGGAAACGGCCGGGGGGCACGGCGGCGGTCAGTATGCGGGGCCTTCTTCCGGCCTTCGGGGGGCTGAGGTGGCTTCCGGTTCGAGCGGGGACCGTGTTGGACCATGAATGAGCTTCGGGAAGAATGTGGCGTCGCGGCGATCTATCATCTACCCAGCGACCGGGTCAGCCCTTTGTGCCCGGGGCCAACCCCGGAGGACGTTGCCAAACTGATGCCGCAGATCCTGTTGGACATCCAGAACCGCGGCCAGTTGGCTGCTGGGTTGACGTCTTACCATCCCCGCCGCAAGCAACTCATCGACACCCACAAGGACGTGGGCACGGTGACCGAAGTGTTCCGGATGAACCATCAGGGCAAGTTCGAGAGCCTGATGAGCCGCTACGCGGGGCGGGCCGCCATCGGGCACGTCCGTTATGCCACGTGCGGCCAGGACGATCGCAGTTACGCGCAGCCCTTCGAGAGGCATCACATCAGGAAGCACAAATGGTTCAGCTTCGCTTTTAACGGCCAGTTGGCCAACTACCAGGAGCTGCGCGATCGGATCCTCGCCGACGAGGACAACTATCTGGCCAGGGAGACGGACACGGAGATCATCATGCATATGATCTGCAAGTCTCTGGCCGGCGAGGACCGTCCGCCTTTGGTGGACATGCTCCGCCAGTTGGCTGCTTGTTTTGACGGCGCCTATAGCCTGGTGTTCCTCGACGCGCTGGGTGACATGCTCGTGGCACGGGATCCGCTGGGCATCAAACCGCTCAGCTATGCCATCGAGGGGCCGTTGTTTGCAGCGGCCAGCGAGAGTGTGGCCCTGTTGAATCTGGGCTTTTCCCCCGATTCGATTCATTCCTTGCTGCCTGGCCAGGCCGTGACGATCACCAGCGGGCGACTGGAGATCCGCCGTTACGCCTGGGGGCCGCGTACGGCCCATTGTTTCTTCGAGTGGATCTATTTCTCCAATGTGGCCAGTACGCTGGACGGTCGAGCCGTGTACATGGCTCGCAAAGCTCTGGGGGAAGAGTTGGCCCGGCTGGAAACGGTACCGGCGGACGAGGATACGATCATCGTGCCGGTGCCGGACACCAGCAAGGCGGCGGCCGACGCCATGGCCTACAAACTCAAAGTGCCCTGTCTGGAAGGCCTCATCCGCAATCGCTATAGCGGGCGTACGTTCATCGAAACCAGCAGCAATCGGCGGCACAAAGCGGAAACCAAATACACGCCGCTGCGCGAAGTGCTGGAAGGCAAACGGGTTCTCCTGGTGGAGGATTCCATCGTGCGGTCCACCACCATGCGGGTGCTCTTGGAGCGGATCCGTCAGGTCGGCGCCCCGCGGGAAATCCACGTCCGCGTGGCCTGCCCGCCCATCATCTCGCCTTGCTTCTACGGGATCGACATGTCCTCGGTGAGTGAATTGTTCGCCCCGCGGTTCTTGGAAGGAGGCGTATTGACCGAACAGATCGAGGCTCGGATGGCCGAGGATCTCGGGGCTGATTCGCTCCGCTACCTGCCCGTCGAATCCGTGGCCCGGGCCATCGGGCTGGATGCCGATCAGCTGTGCCAAGCCTGTATCACTGGCCGTTACCCCACG
>DQVB01000254.1 GCA_015661985.1 Planctomycetota bacterium
CGGGGTGTCCTTCCAGGGCGGCCAGGATCTGGCGCCGGCGCCAAGCCAACCGGTCGTCTTCGGCCGCCGCCCCATCATCTCCGGCCGGCTCGTCGGCTGCCATGGGGGCATTGGCATAGTGGCGCTCCAACAACTGGTCGACGATCTGTTCCACGCTGGGGCACCGGCAGAACCGCTCCAGTTCCACAAGCCCACACAAACACAATTCGACGCGCAGAGGCTGGGCCACACGGCCGGCTTGCCTGAGCCAGCGGTCGAGCGTATCGGCCAATCGACGGCGCAGCGCGATGTGGCGAGAAACGACCGGCCCGATGCGCTGCATCTCGGCCGCCGCCATGCTGCTGATGGCGTGGCCGATGAAGTAATGGACCAGCAGGCCTTCACCAGTGACGATGATATGCCCCATTTCTCCCAGCCCGATCAGCTCGTCCACTCCGGCGGCCAGGTCCCCCCGCGTCGTTTGTTCCCGGGCAGTCCACAACCACAGGCTGGCCAGACCGATCAAGGGGGTGAGCCACTCGGCGCTCTGGGCGGCCTCACCTTCCTGGTCCGGAAGCGGAAACTGTACGGCGCCGCATCGCGAACCTGCCCGCAGCAACTCGACCGCCCGGCGGTTGGGCGTCAACCAGTCCTCGGCAGCAGCGAAGCGAGCGGCTGGCTGTTGCCGGTTCCCTCGGCCCGCCCGTCCGGTCAGCTGGCCGAACCATTCCCCGCCCCCCCTCTGCCCCGTGCCCGTTGGCGGGCCTCGCAGCCCCCCAGCCGCCCGCGGCAACACGTCCCCCAGTCCCTCGTCCAAAGACCACGGGTACCCGCCCCAACCCGGTTCCCGCGGCACCATCATGTCCACCGCCTGGCCCCAATACCAAAGGGCGTTACCACGTTCCGCCAGCTCGCTGCGCCGGTACCGGGCAATAGCAGGAACCTGCTTCAGCAGTGCGTCAATCACCATCACATGACAGCTGTGTTGGGTACGGCCCTGCCCTGCGGCGGCAGCCTCGCCATCTCGGCTGTCCGGTCAATATCGCCCGCCCCACCCTCTTGGTCCTTCCCCCAGCCTACCCGAATCCGCGGCGATCAACGAGCCCCCAACAGCCACGCCCCCACCAGCTGCACGAAAACGGGGATCACCACAACACCGACCACGTTCAACCAAATGCCGGCCCGAACCATCTGGCCGATCGTCACTCGGCCCGACCCGAACACGATGGCGTTGGGCGGGGTAGCCACCGGAAGCATGAAGGCACAACTGGCGGCGATCGCCGCGGGCACCAGAAGCCCCATGGGCTGAACATCCAGCCCCATCGCAACTCCATAAAGAATGGGCACCAGGGCGGCTGTGGTGGCCAGGTTGCTGGTGATTTCCGTCAAGAGGATCACCAACCCCACAGTGACCACGACCAGCGCAGCTTGCGGCAGCCCCCCGAGCTGACCGACCAGCCCGCCGATCCATTCGGTCAGCCCGCTTCGGGTCATCGCTTCGGCCAGGCTCAAGCCGCCGCCGAACAACAACAGCACGCCCCATGGAACATGGCTGGCGCTCGGCCAGTCCAGGGCAAAGATCCCCCGTTTTCGGTCCACGGGAATCAGGAACAGCGCCAGGGCGGCCCCCAGGGCGATCATGGCGTCGTTCAAGTTGCCGATGGCCGGGAAACGCCCGACAAACCAATCCCAACGCACCAGAAGCCCGCGGCCAATCCACATGGCAGCGGTGGTCAAGAACACACCCAACACAATCACCTCGCCCCGCGACATCGAGCCCAAAGCCGCTAGTTGCTGGCCGATCAACTGCCGTCCGCCTTCCACAGACGACGTCTCCAGCCGGAACAGCCACCGCGTCAGCACCCACCAGGCGATCGCCAGAAGCAATGTGGCCAGCGGAACGCCAAGGAGCATCCATTGGGCGAAACCGATCGCCATTCCGTGCGATTCGAGGAATCCGGCCAAAAAGGCGTTGGGCGGTGTGCCCACCAGCGTGCCGATCCCCCCAATGCTGGCCGCGTAAGCCACGCCCAACAGAAGGCAGGTAGCCAGGCGGTCCGTCCTGCCCTGGCCCGGCGAGTCAGCCTGGGCGCTGCCCAACAGCTGGATCGTGCTGGTGGCAATGGGCAGCATCAGCATCGTGGTGGCCGTGTTGCTGATCCACATGCTCAAAAGCGCCGTGGCCACCATGAACCCGCCCACCAGTCGCGCCGGTCCGGTGCCGGCGGCCAACACAGTATGCAGGGCGATCCGCCGGTGCAGGTCCCATCGCTCGATGGCCGCCGCAAGCATGAAACCACCCAGGAACAGAAAGATGTACTTGTTCGCGTACGGGGCAGCTGCTTCCGCAAAGGACAGGGTGCCGAAGAGCGGAAACAGCAACAGCGGCAAGAGCGAAGTGGCGGCCAGCGGCATCGCTTCGGTCATCCAAAAAACCGCCATCAGCACGCCACAGGCAGCCACCACACGCCCCTCCGGCGCCAGCCCTTCCGCATAGCCTAGCGCCGCATAAACGGCCAATGCCAACAAAGGACCGGCGCCCCGGCCAAACCAACCGACCGGATCACGGCCGCGTCCGGAATGCCCAGCGGCGTCCCCAACGCCCTCACTCACGACGATACAGCCTTCGGATGCGACGGTTCTCCCGGGCAAACTGCCACAAGTAGTAGACCATGAAACCGATGACTGCCCACAACAGAGCCAGGGAAACGAGACTGCGGGCCAACCGTTCAGCCCCGCCCGCCCCCGCCTCGGGCGGATGGCCCCGGCCCGGCCCGGCCAACGCCATCACCTCGAAGGCCACCACCCAACCGGCCAGCAGCGCGAAGACGGCCACCAACCATAGGCTGCGACGCTGTTCCCGCGAAGCCCGCCGGTCCAAGAAAGGCAAAAGCACCAAGAACAATCCCACCAGGCCTACCAGCGGAATGCCCACCAGCTCCGGAACCGCCTTGAACGTTTGGAACAAGAAAAGGAAATACCATTCCGGCCTGATCCCCTCCGGCGCGGGGGCCAGCGGGTCGGCCTTCACGCCTGTCTCCGCCGGAAACAGCACCGACAGCGTGGCAATCAGCCCGAATAGCACCAACCACAAGCAAAGCTCCGTCGGCATGAACTCGCTGAAAAACGGCCACCGGTCGCGAACCGCATCCGGCGACATCCGCAACGGAAGACTCTGCCCCTGGATCTGGACCAGCGTCAAATGAACCGCCAGCAGGCCCCCGTAGCCCAGAGGCAACAGCAGCACGTGGGCCGCGTAGAACCGGGTGATCGTGTCCCCGGTGATCTGATCCCCCCCGCGCAGAAAATGGACCAACCAGTCGCCCACCAGAGGCAATGAGCCGGGGATCTGGGTGCCCACCAACGTGGCATAGTAGGAAAGCTCGTTCCAGGGCAGCAAATAACCGCTGAACCCAGATGCCAACACCAAACCCAATAGACACAGGCCCGTAACCCACGTCAGCTCCCGCGGCTTGCGATAGGCCGCCCCGACCACCTTGGCCACCAGATGCACGACCACCAGACCGATAAACAGGTGCGCCCCCCACATATGCACCGAACGGATCAACCACCCGAACGGCACCTCCGCCATGATGGTCTCCACACTCTCGTAGGCCTCCGCCTGCGTGGGATGATAATAGAGCATCAACAACACCCCGCTGGCCACCTGGAGCGTGAACAAGAACAGCGCGGCCCCGCCAAACAGATACATCCAACTGTGGCGGTGGATGGGCACCGTCTTCTTGGCTGCCCATGCCAAAGCCGGCCCCAAGTCAATCCGCTCCCGCAACCACGCGGCCGCGCCGGCACGCAGCCGCCCAGGCTCCAAACTGGCCAACAACCTCTTCACCGCTCAGCCTCGATCACTGCGAGAAACCCAACCCCCCACGCCACCGGCCTCGACGCCACACAATCGCCCCGCCCGTCGAGCAGCCACTCCCACCGGCAGATTCTATTGGCCCGGGTTCCCTCAGACAACGGGCCGGGGAGCCCGATGCGCTGTTCGTAAATCCTGGTCATCGTGAGGGTCAGGGTCGGGCAAAAAACGAGTTACCCGCTGGGGGGCCGGTTTTTTCTCCTGATTGGGGCGAGGGGAAGCGATTCTCTCGGATTCTTCGACCCGCAGGGGGGCCGTGCGGGGATTTGTTGCGGGGCTCACCGCCGGCAAGCGAGGCCGGGCTTTGCAGTGCGCCACCCCGCACGGCAGCGCGGCCTGAGTGAACGTTTGACGGTCTCGAAGGGGGCGGCAGGCAAGGGGCCGAGGAAGCTGCGGAAGTGGCGGGTCTTACCTTCCTTGTTCGTCTGGGTCCTGTTCTGGAAGCCGCCTATGATCAGGTTGCCCCGGAGCCCGACGCTCGCCTCGGTTGCATCGGCCTCCAGGAAGATCGTTGCCGTGCGGTCTTTGCACCAGGCTTTCGCGATCCGGATGCCCTTCGGCGGATCGCTCAATTCGAACTCGATCTCGCCCCGGCGACTGTCCCAGGTCACGTGAGCTTGCAGTTCAGCTTGGCCGCCGGCGGGGATTCGGATCGGGGTTTCCGTCAGCAGGCGTAGCGACGGGCGGAACGCACGCGTGTGGGCCGGGCGTTTGGACGGCCGCCGGCGCGGCAGCGCGAGCAAGAAATCGTGGGCCGGCACCAGATGCTTGGAGGCAAAGGCTTGCATCATGGCGTCGGCGCGCACGGCTGCATGCCCCACGTCCCCGCCGTCGATCGTCGCTCGGCCGCGGTAGACGGCGTCTTTGATTTCGACCGTGTACTGCCCGTCCTCCGGGAGCTCGAACAGCAGCACAGGATCCGGATGGAAGCGGTAGCCGTCGCAACAAGCCAACTCATTGCCGCGGGCGTCGTAGAGCGTCAAGGTGGCCTGGAGCCGGCCGTCCGGGTCGATGCCAAGCAGCTCGTAAATCTCGTAAATGCTGCCCAGCAGGTCGCACGGATACACGGGGCGGTCCTCGACCTGTTCGCCTCGTGCGTCCGAGGTGCCAACCACATGGCCGCCTTTGAACCCGCCGCCGGCGACCAGAGCGGAGCAGCAGTGGCCCCAGTGCCCGCGGCCGCCGTTCCAGGGCGGTTGCCAGTCGATCTTGGGTGTGCGTCCGAACTCGCCGCAGCACCTGCATCGATCGGGTCATTCCAGGACGCCGACTACGTTACGCACAGAATGAGCCACAGGCGGCGTCTGCTGCCTGGCCGATGCAGCGCCTTCAAGGATAGGCGTACCACGCCGTAGAGGCAAGCCAACCACCGAATGGCTTCGTCGTCCCATGCGCATGCCACCAGCTCGGGGAGCGGCGATGGTTACCTGACGAATCCCTCTCCGGTGGTGGGCAACGGGCGCTGTCGTCGCGCTCACCCAGCGGCCGTTTCGGCAGCCCTTTGGAGGTTCTCTTCCTCCAGGGCAATGATCAGCCGGTCCTCGTGGTACCGGCTGAAGAAAGGCCGCAAGGGCCGTGGGGGCGGGCCGGAGATCACGCGGCCCTCCAGGTCGTAGTATCCTTCGTGGCAGGCACAGAAGATGCGGTTCTCATCCGCCTTGTAGCTCACCGTGCAATCGAAGTGGGTGCAGGTGGCCACGAACACCTTGAGGCGGCTTCCCGGCGCGGGTGTTTTCAAGAGGAGGACCGGGATGTGGCCGTACATCAGGATGCGCGACGTGCCGGGTTCCAGATCGTAGTCGGGCGGTTCGAGGACCATGAAGGGCGGGAGAGGCTCCTGGCGCAGGTTCCCCGCGTAAGGTACCACGGGCAGGGCCACGCCGACGCCCAGGGCCGTGGCGCCGCCGCCCAGCATCCCGCAGATGAAGCGGCGGCGATGGAGATGGGAATCGTGGATCTTCATCGCTCCTTCCCCACAAGTTTCTTGAACCGGTGCACGACCAGCTTGCGACGGACCCCTTCGATGCCGTCGGTCGGCCTGACACGTTTCGGGCACACCTGGATACAGCGCGTGATCGTATGGCAGCCCCACACCCCCTGGCGCCTGTTCTCCTGCTCCAACGTTCCCGGGTCGCGCTGTTCCCGGGGATCCGCCAGGAAACGATAAAGCTTGGCCAAGGCCGCCGGACCGGTGAAGCCTTCGTTCGACCGGATCACCGGACAGGCTGCATAACAGAGCGCGCACAGGATGCAATTCACATACTGGTCAATCCGGTCCCGCTCCTTCGGACTCATTCGACTTTCTTGTCCCGGTATCATCTCCGCGTGCAGCCAGGGTTGAACGCGCTCGTACTTTTCCCAGAAGGGGTCCATATCCACGACCAGGTCGCGGATGATCTCCAGGTTGGGCATCGGCTCCAAGACGACTCGGTCCGTGTCGAGCCGATCCAGCTGAACCCGGCAGGCCAAGGCCAGCCGGCCGTTGATCGCCATGCCGCAGGATCCGCAGACGGCGCTGCGACAGGCATAGCGGAAACTCAGCGAAGGGTCCTGCTCGTCCTGGATGCGCAGAATCGCTTCCAACACCGACATCCCCGGGCTCGGCGTCAGGTGGAAGACGTCAAAACGGGGCTCCTCGGGCTGCGTAGCGTCATATCGAAAAATCTCAAAACGCATTGTCTCTCACCATGGAAAAAAGGGGTTACCAGCCTACGGCGCAACCGCTCAATAGGTCCTCGCCTTCGGTTCGTAGTGGCTGGTGTCCACCGGCGAATAGGAGAGCACCACTTCGTCCCCTTCCAAGCGGGCCACGGTATGGCGCAGCCAGGCGTCATCGTTGCGCTGGGGGAAGTCGGTGCGGTAGTGTGAGCCGCGGCTTTCCTGGCGGGCCAGCGCCCCACGGGCCGTCACCTCGCTCAAGTATATCAGGCTCTTCAATTCCAGCACAGCGATCACTTCGTAGCTGAAAGGCCGTGGTGGCTCGGTCAGCTGCACGGACTCGTAAAGCCGCTTGAACTGAGCGATGGCCTCCACCGCTTCGCGCAACTCCTCCTCGCGACGGAAAATCCCCACCTTTTCGACCATCAACCGCTGCAGCCCGTCCCGGACCTGGTATGGGGGTGTCCCCTGCGAGCGGCTCAGGAGTTGCTCCACCTCCGCCTCCTGCTGGCGCACCGACTCGATCACGGCCGCCTCGTCCGGCCGGAAGCCGTCCCCGGGCCATTGGCCGGCGATGGCTTCGGCCGCCAATTGGCCGAAGACGACGGTGTCCAGAAGGGAGTTGCCGCCGAGCCGATTGGCCCCGTGGACACTTACGCACGCGCATTCCCCGGCGGCGTAGAAGTTGGGCACCTCCGTCCGCCCCACACCGTCCGTGGCGATCCCGCCCATCGAATAGTGCTGGCCCGGCTGCACGGGGATCGGTTCGCTGACCGGGTCGATCCCCCCGAAATCGAGGCAAATGTCGCGGATTCCCGGCAGCCGCCGCACGATCCGCTCTTTGCCCAGGTGGCGCAGGTCCAGGTGCACGTAGCCGCCCTCAAAGCCCCGCCCTTCGTTGATCTCCGTCTGGATCGATCGGGCCACGATGTCCCGCGGCGCCAGTTCCATCGTCTCCGGGGCATACTTCTCCATGAAGCGTTCGCCCAGGCGGTTGACCAGATAACCGCCTTCGCCCCGCGCCCCTTCGGTGATGAGGATGTTCGTGCCGAACTGCGTGGTCGGGTGGAACTGGACGAACTCCATGTCTTTGAGCGGGATGCCGGCCAACAGGGCAGCCCCGATCCCGCTGCCCGTGTTGATCAGCGCATTGGTCGAGTTGCGGTAGATCCGTCCGTAGCCCCCGGTGGCAAACACACAGAACCGGGAGGCTATCCCCTCGAACCGCCCCGATTTCAGGTTGTATACCACGAGGCCGTGATAGCGGCCGTCGCCGACCACGATGCGGGTCACCAGACGTTCGTCATAGACGCGCACGGCTCGCTTGACACATTGTTCGTAGAGGGTCTGAAGGAGCACCAGTCCCGTTCGGTCGGCCGCGTAACACGTACGAGGGAAGCCCCCGCCACCGAAGGGCCGTTGGGCAATCGCCCCATCCGGAAATCGACTGAACGGCGCCCCCCACCGGTCGAACTGGCGGATCACCTCGGGAGCCATCTCGCACATGCGCACTACCGCAGCCTGGTCGGCCAGGTAGTCGCTGCCCTTGATCGTGTCGAAAGCATGCCGCTGGGGCGAATCGTCCCGGCCGTCCGGTGCATTGCCCAGCGCCGCGTTGATTCCGCCCTGGGCCGCCCCCGAGTGCGAGCGGACGGGATGGACCTTGGACACGACCGCCACGTCGACCTGGCCGGCCAGCCCCACTGCCGCCCGCAGGCCAGCCAATCCGCCTCCGACGATCACCACGTCATGCTGGATCATGATCAAACCAATTGGACGTACAACACCAGAAAAACGGCATAGATGATCAGCCCCACCGCGTTGCAGCACCAAAACAAGAGCCGCTCGTGCTTCATCCCCAAATCCATCAGGATGGTACGAATGCCGTATAAGGCGTGAAAGACGAAGAGGAACACCATCAGGCAATTCAACAGGGCATGGCGGTGCAGGTCGGCCATGGTCTGGACCAGCGGATCGCCCGACGCGCTGGCCTGGTAGAAGCCGGTCACCAGTTGAAAGGTCATCAGCAGGATCAGCAGAAGGCCGCTGATCCGGTGGAATATCCACACGAACATGGATCGCCTCCTATTGGGGCCGGGCCGTCAAGGCCACTCCGCGGGTATCGAAGAGCATTATATTGCGCGTGTCCACGCCCCATGGCAAC
>DQVB01000687.1 GCA_015661985.1 Planctomycetota bacterium
ATCCGTGTTTTGGAGAGGAAATACCGTCCGCAGCGGACCGTGACCCCTCGACGCGGCCCCCTGCGGCGAATCCTCAGCTGTTGTCGGATACGTTGTCGATGAGTCGATGAGCCGGGCGCTTGCGCGCTGGGGGCAGCAGGAAGCCCCGAGGCTCGCTTGTGTCGCGGGGGTGGGGGGGTCGATGCCCCGCGTTTGGGATGCACTGCCGTTACGTTGGCCCGTGTCTCGAGTGAAGCACGACACTGACCTGTGGGGCTGCCGCTGGCAATGTGCGATTCTACCTTCTCTATTTCGGACATTCGGATTTCGTTCGGATTCGGCACTTCGAGATTCGCCTATGTCCTCGGAGACAGCGCAGCATTGCGCGACGCACCTAGTCCGCCTGTGAAGCTGGTTGCATGAACTCTCCGCAAGCCTTTCCGGAAAGGGCCCGATCATGGTTACCCGAGTGATTCGATTCGTCCTGGTATGGTTCCTGCTTTGCGCCCGTGGGAGCTGGGCCGACGAGATGGTGTTGTCGGTGGAGGTGCCGCCCGGAGGTGGTCTGGTAGTGGCGGAGGTGGATCTGACGGCTGCGGCCCAGTGGTGTGAGGCGGCCCCGGTGTGGCTCAGGTCTTCCCAATGCGTCGGGCCGGAGGGAACCAAGGTTCCCTTCCAGTTCGTGCCTGCGGCGGACTACGACCCGAAGAACCGCATCAAGGGCAAAGCGATCTTCCTGTTCGCTGACGAACCTCCGGGCAGGGTCCTGCTGAGCATCCTCGCCGGCGACGCGGCTCCGGATGTCGATGCGTCGTGGGACGGCATCGTAGAGCTTCCCGAGTTGGTGGTCACCCACGACGCCGGCCGTATGGGCGGGCTGCCATCGCGGCTGGTTTTCAAAGGTTCCGGAAAGGTGTTCGATTCCTTCCGCTGGAATGACCGCGTTTACGATCGGCAGCTGGGCTGGTTTGGGCTGGCCAACGACCCGCAGCCTGAGGTGGAGCGGGTAAGCTGCGGGCCGTTGTGTACAGTGGTCCGCGTGCGGGCGCGGTATGTCGATTCGGCCGGCAAGCAGCCTCCGTCGCAACCCGAAGCCATCTATGATTGGTATTACTTCCGCCAATTCCCCTTGGTTTTCGTGGAAGCGGTGATGCGCCAGCAGCACCCGTTTGCGTGGCCCGAGCATCATTTCCTGGAATTGAACTATCCGCAGGAGGCGTTTCCACAGTGGGCGGGCGGAGAGCCGCTGAAACGCGGACGATTGACCGGCTCGAAGGCCAGCTTGCGGTTTTCGCGCTGGGCAGCGGTGATGGACGGGAGCAGTGGCATCGGGCTCATCCAGGGTGGTCAGCCTTTGATCTACGCCGGCGGCAGCGGCACGTACCTGCATGCCTACGGGGATGCGGCGTGGCGCGGTTGGAACACGGAGCGAGCCGATTATGCGGCGTGGCTGTGGGCTGGAAGTTGCGAGGACCCGGCCGCGGCGGTGCAGTCCGTGGCTGCCCGGGTGCCCGGCGCGGGCCCGGTGCTTGTCAGCGTCGATTCGGTCCGGCGCCGGATCGAAAAGGCCCGGCAGTCCGTATTGGCCCGGGCGCCCGGTTCGCAGGCGGCGTGGTGGAGTGCGGTTGCGGCGGAGGAGCTGGAAGCCCGGGGGCGATTGGCCGAGGCCGATCGAGCGGCCAAAGGTATTTTGCCGGACGGCTGGCATGGGCTTCAGGCCGGCCGGCTGGGCATGATCCTGGAACAGACGGCCGGCGGTATCCGCCTGGTCAACCTGTTTGACCTGGACGGCCTCCGGCCGTTGCTCGCCCGCCCCTGTCTGCCGCTATTCGAGCTGGTGTTGGGCGAGCCGGAGAGCGGCCAGGAGCTGCGCCTGACGGCCGATTCGGGCTGGAAGCAAGTCACGGTGGCCCCTGGCGCCGTGGCGAAACGCCAAACCCTGATGCTTCGTTGGGAGGGGCGGGGAGAAGGCCTTCTCCGGGGGCTGGTCGTCGAAACGCGCGTCGCGGCGTCCGAACCGGATGGCCTCTGCTGGACATTGCGGGTGGACAACCGAAGCCCTTCGTGGAGCTTGCGCCGTGTGGTGTTTCCCCAGGTGTCCGTGGCCGATCTGGGCGACGGGGCTGAAGTCCTGTTTCCCCGTGGCCCCGGCGAAGTGAACCAGGATCTGTGGGAGCGGGCCTTCCGCTATTCGGGCACGTATCCATCCGGCTGGACTACGATGCAGTTTCTGGCTGCGTACAACGCCAACCGCACGACCGGGCTATACGTGGCGGTGCACGATCCGCTGGCCAGCACCAAGGACATGAGGGTTGAAAGCCGGCCGGCCGAACGTTCGGTCGTCCTATCCATGGATCATCCGGCACCGGACATGGGTCGGGCGGGCAACGATTTCCGCCTGTCGGGCGAAGCGGTCACGGCACTGCTGGCCGGCGACTGGTTCGACGCGGCCGTGCGCTACCGGCGTTGGGTCCGGCAGCACGCGCGGTGGTATCCCGAATTGGGTCCCGAGGGTCGCCGGGACACACCGCAGTGGATGCGCGAACTCTCGGCCTGGGCGCTCGGTGGCGGCGCGGCTGAGCAGTGCGTGCCGGCGGTGCGCCAGTTTGCGCGGTATCTGGATCTCCCCGCCGGCTTCCACTGGTACAACTGGCACCAGATCCCCTTCGACAACGACTACCCCCATTACTTCCCCACCAAGCCGGGCTTCCGCCGGGGAGTGAAGGAGCTTCAAGCGGCCCGTGTATTTGTCATGCCTTACATCAACGGCCGTTTGTGGGACACGCGGGACCGCGGTGACAGGGATTACGAGTTTACGAAGGTGGCCCTGGCCGGAGCCACGAAGGATGAACAAGGCCGCCCCTATACGGAAAGCTATGCCAGCAAAGAAGAGGACGGCAGCCCGGTGAAGCTGGCACCGATGTGCCCGGCCACTCGGGTGTGGCAGGAGAAGGTGCGCGAGATCGTATTGCGGCTGTTTGACGATTGCGGCGTGCGCGGGGTGTACATCGACCAGGTGGCAGCCGCGTCGCCCAGGCTCTGTTTCGACAACGCCCACGGCCACCCGCTGGGCGGCGGCCATTGGTGGACCGAAAGCTATTGGCAGCTCTTGGAGGCGATCCGTGAAAAGATGCCCGAGGACCGCATGCTCACGACCGAATGCAACGCCGAGCCCTATATCCGCTGGTTCGACGGCTACCTCACTTGGCACTGGCAGCATGACGGCCAGGTGCCCGCCTTCCCGGCCGTCTATGGCGGGACGATCCAAATGTTCGGGCGGGCCTACCGCGGCGGGCCTACGCGACATGTGGCCTTGCGGATGAAGGCGGGCCAACAGCTGGTTTTTGGCGAACAGGTCGGCTGGATCGATCCCGGTGTGGCGCGCGATGAGGCCAGCGCGGCTTTCTTTCGGCAGATCGTCCGGCTTCGCTGGCGGCTGCGTCGCTATTTCTATGCCGGCCAGATGGAGCGCCCGCCCAAACTCGAAGGCGAGATCCCTCGCCTCACGGCCGATTGGCAGTGGCACGGCGAGTGGCCGGTCACCACGCCGGCGGTGATGACCGGGGCGTGGTCCATCCCGGCGGAGCGTCGGGCGGTGCTGGTGTTTGTCAACGTTTCCGACAGGGGCGTCCAGGCGCGGCTTGACCTGCAGCCGGCCGTCTGGGGCCTGCCACGCGGGCCTTGGCAGCTGACGGTGATTCGGCCCGACGACACGGGGCCGCCAGAGGAGATCCAGCCCGGGGTGCGGGCAATGGAGTTCGCCCCCCAAACGGCTTTCGCCTGGGAGATTGCGGCCGGCGCTGGTGGCCGGCCCCCGGAGGAGTAGGCATGTGGCCAAGCTCCGCCCGTCTCCATTTGTCCCGACCCGCTCCTGCCTCGGCCCGCTCCGCGGACGGGATTACGCGCCGGGGCCTTGGCCCTGGAGCTTGCGCAGCTGTTCCTCCTCGGCCTTCAGCCGCTTGGCCTCTTCGTCCAGCTGGGCGCGGCGTTCGGCCAGTTCCCGTTCCATTCGCTCCCGCTCCCGTTCCCAGAACTGCTGCTGGGCGCGGAACACTTCCCGTTCCGTCTCGAATTGCCTGATCCGCTCCTGGAGCCTGGCCGTCTCCTGGGAAAGTTCGATCTGCAGTCGCGACCGTTCCGCCTCCCACGCTTTCCGCTGGCGGCTGAACTCGTCCTTCTGTTCCATCAATGACGCGTGTTCGGCCTCCAATTGACTCCAGCGACGGTGCCATTCCATCTCGCGCTGCCGTTGCAACTCGGCCAATTCGGCCGAGTCGGCCTTGCCCAGGTCCACCCCTGAAGAAGACGGGATGTGCTGGACCTTGTCCATCGCCTGCTGGGTTTCTACCGAATCGGACTGGCTGAGGTAAGTCAACTCGAATACGCCCAGCTTGAGCGAGCTGCCCACGGGCACTCGGGCCGCCTCCACACGCCGCTGACCCAGCGCGACGCCGTTCTTGGCCAACAGATCCACCACCCACAGCTGGCTGTCGGCATAGTAGAGTATGCAATGGCAGACGGATACCGACAGACTAGACAGCCCCATCGTAGCCGGTTTGCGGCGTCCCACCACGGTCAGCCGCCGGGTCAACATCCGTTGGCCCAGGCTGCGCCCTTGAGCGGAGATCATCACCACCGGGAAGGGCGGCTCGGCGCTGCCTTTGGCCAACCAATTGTCGCTCGGCGGAACGCTGGCATTGTTGGCCGTGGCCAGCCGCGCCGTGATCCGATAGGGGCCGACGTTCAACGGCTGGCCCACCGCCAGCCAACCACCCATGACATAGCCGTCCGCATCGGTGGCCCGCAGACCGACCCAAAAGATGCCCTCGTCCGTCCCGTGTAAGTAGACACACCGCCGCGGCACGTCCTGGCCGGAAAGCACGATCTCCGAGCCTTCGTGCGAGCCGATCCGGGCAAAGGGCTTGCGGATCGTCGCAAAGGACGGACCGCCGGGGCCGTCCACACTCACGACCAAACCCTTGTCGCACCAGTAAAGACCAGACTCCGCCATCCTCGCTTCCGCCTCCCGGAAATAACCGTCCTTTCCGACAAAACATGCGGGGCGCGAAATGCACCCGTGTGTGGGCAAGCTCCCGCCGGGCGCTGGGATAGAAAACCGATGTCGATAAAGAAGCCGCCCTGCCCTGCATCTTGGTTCGACAAGCTGACCCGCAGTCCTTCGACCGGCGGCAAGGACACCACTATTATAGGTCCGGATGGCGCCTGCTGCAACGAAATGGTCACCCCAACCCCGCCATCTCTGCAACTGGCTCTCTGCCAACAGACCTCTGTATAATCGACTGAGGAGGTCAAAGTCCGTGAAGCAACCGGGTTCGGCGGCCGCAGAGACAGAACCTGCCCAACCCCACGTTGAGCGGGTGCTTCTGGATATCCAAGGTATGCACTGCGCCGCGTGTGCCGTGCGGGTCGAGAAAATCCTTTCGGCCACCGACGGAGTCCGGAAGGCTCGTGTGGACCTGATGACCGGCCAAGCCGTGGTGGAGTGCGAACCCGGACGGGCGGCCGTAGAAGAGCTGACCGACGCGGTCCGCCGCGGAGGCTATTCGGCCCGGCCCGTGGACCAGACCGCCGGCCTGGGCGGCGAGATGATCCGGCGCGAGCGGCGCGAGGCGACTGGCTGGCTCCGTCGCCTCGTCGTCGCCCTGGCATTGCTCGTTCCCCTCATTCTGGTGACTCACACGCGGGTGCTCGCCGATCCCGTGCTGGTCTGGTGCCAGTTTGCCTTGGCCACTCCCATCCAACTTTACGTAGGCTGGCCCTACCTCGTCGGCGCATGGCGGCGGCTGCGCACCGGATCGGCCAACATGGATACGCTGGTCGCCCTGGGCACCGGAACGGCCTTTGCAGCCGGCTTGTCAGGCCTCATGGAGGCGCGGCTCGGGGCGGTGCTTTCCACGATCGGTGGGGGCATGTACTTCGCCGACGCTGGAATGATCCTTACCTTCATCACGTTGGGGAAGTACCTGGAGGTCAAAGCCAAAGGACGCGCCTCAGAGGCGATCCGCAGGCTGTTGGACCTCGCCCCTCAGGAAGCCACAGTGGTGCGGAACGGCAAGCCGGATCGGGTTCCTGTGGGGGCGGTCGCGGTGGGGCAGACGATCCTGGTGCGACCCGGCGAGAAGGTGCCGCTGGATGCTGAGGTGCTGACTGGACGATCGGCGGTTGACGAGTCGTGGCTCACCGGCGAGTCGCTCCCGGTGGACAAGGAGCCGGGCGACAAAATCCTGGCCGGCACGATCAACGGCCCCGGGGCACTCACGGCGCGGGTGGTGGCCCGCGCCGGCCAAACCGCCTTGGCCCAGGTGATCCAGCTGGTACGGCGTGCCCAGGAGTCGAAGCCCGAGGTGGGGCGGTTGGCTGACCGCATCGTCGCCTGGTTTGTTCCTGCTGTACTGGCACTGGCGCTGGCCACCTTGCTGGCTTGGGGCGCCTTGGGCGGCAACTGGTCGCTGGGCCTATCCTGCACGATCGCCGTGCTGGTGGCAGCCTGCCCTTGCGCCATGGGGCTGGCCACACCGGCCGCCGTGCTGGTGGGAAGCGGGCGTGGGGCGGAAGCGGGGATCTTGATCAAGGAAGGCCACGCCCTGGAGGTGGCTGGCCGATTGACCACCGTCGTGTTGGACAAGACGGGCACTGTTACGTTGGGTCGGCCCCGGGTGGTGGCCGTCGAGCCGGTCGACGGGGTCGACCCCGGGGAGTTGCTCGGTTGGGCGGCGGCGGCCGAGCGGCTGAGCCAACATCCGTTGGCTGAGGCGATCGTTTCCGAGGCCGAAGCCCGGGGTGTGGCGATCCCCGCGGCCGAAAGCCTGAAGGTGGTCCCGGGGGCTGGCGTCGAAGCTCGGTCGGACGGCCAGCGGATCTTGGTGGGCAACCAGCGGCTTTTCGCCGATCGCGTATCTTGTGGGCAAGGGGTGTGGGATGCCATGACTGCCCGCCGCCACCAAGGCCAGACGCCTTTGGCCGTGGCCGTGGGCCAGCGGCTGTTGGGCTGGGTTGCGTTGGCCGACCCCGTGGCCCCGGGCAGCCGCGAGGCGGTGGACAAACTCAAGTCACTGGGACTGGAAGTTCAACTCCTCTCCGGCGACCACCGAGCCACGGTCGAAGCCGTGGCCAAGCAAGTGGGCATCTCCACGGCCGTGGCCGAAGTGCTGCCGGACGAGAAGCACACGGTGGTCAAGAGACTGCAGCAGGCCGGCGAGGTGGTGGCCATGGTGGGCGACGGCATCAACGACGCTCCGGCCTTGGCCGCGGCTGACCTGGGTGTGGCCATCGGCTCCGGCGCCGATGTGGCCATCGAGTCGGCCGACGTGGTGCTGGTGCGGCAGGATCTACGCGGGCTGGTCGAGGCCATACTGTTGAGCCGGGCCACGCTGCGCACCATCTGGCAGAACCTCGGCTGGGCATTCCTGTACAACGTGCTCCTTTTGCCGGTGGCCGCCGGAGCGCTGATCCCCGTGGCGGGGATCCGCCTGCCGCCTTCGGCCGCGGCGGCCGCCATGGCCGCCAGCAGCGTGTCGGTGGTGACCAACAGCCTGTTGCTCCGCCGCCGCCGGCTCGACGTCCCCGCGCCGGCTTTGGCGGAAAGCCGCTACGGTTGAATCCACGGGACTGTCTGCCGAGGCGTGCCGAGACGCAAGGCCTCACGCCCCCGCGTCTCAGCTCGGGCCTTTTCCGCCCCTCAGCCTGGCAGGTCGGGCGCCTCGCCCCGTTTGAGCCCTTCGATCAACAGGTACGTATCGGCCTTGAGGAAGCTGGTCCGGGTGACGCGCAACTGCGGCTGGTCTTCCAGATGCTCCAGCGTACGGCGGTCGAACCGTGCCCCGTAGACGGCTTCCACGAAGGGGGCGAAAAGCTTCTGTCGCCAGCGCAGCCGGGGTTGTTCGGAGAAGCGCATCTCTATCAGCTTGAAACGGCCGGCCGGTTTGAGCACGCGGGCCAGCTCGGCAAGAGCCAGCGGCTGGAGGGCGTCCGACATGACGCAGAACAAGAACGTGGCGATGTACCAATCGAAATGGTTCGAGGGGATGTCTTCCAATCGCGTGGCGTCGCGATGGAGCAGGTGGACGCTGCACGAGGCCTTGCGTGCCCGCTTGGCGCAGCATGGCCGGGCTGAGATCAACGGCCGTCACTTGGGTTTCGGGGGGATAGCAGGTCAGGTTCCTTCCGGTACCCACCCCCGCTTCCAGCACGCTCTGCCGGTGACCTCCTCCAGCAGTCGGGGCCGCCAGCGGGAGTATTGGCGCTCCCAGGGGTAATCCAGCAGATCGTAGAACCAAGCGGTCAGCCGGTATTTGCGGTACAGGGGCCGGCTCGATGGGTGGATCGGCGCATGGGGATGGCCGGGCGGTTGAGGCTTATCGGCCAAGTTCTGTCCCATCATCGCGGCGCCAGTGCGGAGTGGTGGTGCTGCAGCCGGGCGATGCCGGCTGCGCCGATGTAGCCGGCATCGGGCCCCAGGGAAGCGAAATCGATCTTCGTACGACGGGCCAGCACCTCGAACGTCCTCGCTCGAAACTCCTGCTTGATGCGGGCCAGGAAGCGGCGGCCCAGGGGCGAGTCTTTGCCGCCAAAGGTCATGGCCCCTCCCAACAGTACGCCGGTCGGATCGATGGCGTGCACCAACGTGACGATGCCGATGCCCAAGTATTTGGCCGTGTCCAGGATGATGTCCAAGGCCAGCCGATCGCCCCCTTCGGCTTCCTCGGCCACGAGCTTCGGTGTCAGCTCGTCGCCGGTCTCCAGCCGCGCGACCAGCGAGCTTTCCACGCCCGCGGCCAGCGCTTCCTGGGTCCGCTTGATCACGGCCGTGGCGCTGGCGTAGGCCTCCAGGTGTCCGCGCTGGCCGCACCCGCACCAGCGGGCATCGTCAGCCGAGCTGATGATCACGTGGCCGCATTCGGCCCCATGGCTGTTTTCCCCCTCGATGAGCAGATCGCCCACGATGATCCCGCAGCCGATACCCGTGCCCAGCGTCAGCATGACCAGGCTGTGGAATTTGCGGCCGGACCCGACCCAGTACTCGCCGTAAGCCGCCGCTGTGGCGTCGTTGACAAAGGCCACGGGGCGCTGGCAGTGATGGCTCAGCCGGTCCCGGATGGGATAGTCGTCCCAGCCGCGCAGGTTGACTGGCTTGACCAATTTGCCCGCCGGGATGTCCATCGTCCCGGGCGAACCCAGGCCCACCCGGGGGACCTGGTCCAGTTTCAGGCCCGCCTTGCGCACGGCCCGCCGCACGGCCTCGCCCATCCGTCGCGTGGCGTCCTCCGGTCCCCGTCCCGGCCGAGTGGGAATCGAAAGCCACGAAAGCGGCCGTCCCCTGTCGTCCACCACTCCCACCTTGATGTTCGTCCCTCCCAGGTCGACTCCGGCGAAGAAGGGGGGTGTGGCCTCCTCCCGTGGAATGAACTGGCGCTGGTCGCTCATGGGTTGCTTCATCCTCCGGGCAAAAAGCCCTCACACTGCTACGCTGGCGAACGGTCCGCAGTATACGGGTTGGGCGGCCGGAGAACAATTCGCGCCCCCAGCCCGCCTCTGGCAAAATCGCGGCAGGTTGGCACGGAAACTGCAAAAGCGGTCACCTCGCCGCCGCACGCCCCTGGCAAAGGGGCCCCGAAAGCCCGGACGGACCTGGAAATGCAAGATTCCCCTCCGGCGGCCGGAATCTCGGCAAGTTGCGATTGTAAAAAGTTCAACCAGCGGCGAGAATGCTGCGGCCGTGGCCAACAGCGGCCTCGGCGGCTCCCTTGGTCGCCGGTCGCCCCGCATGTTCCGGCTGCCCCACCGATGGAGCCCCGACTCCCCCAGGCGAACATGGAGGTTCCGCCCATGCTCTCACTGCAAGCTGCCGTGCTGGCTCTCGCCTTGGCCGCCGCCCCGACTGACACAGTGCTTCTGGAATTCTCCGCGCCATGGTGCAAAGCCTGCCGCCGCATGGGGCCGACCCTCGAGGCGTTGCGGGCCCGAGGCTACCCGGTGCGCCAGGTGGACTACGATCGCCAACCCCAGCTGGCCGCCAAGTACCGGGTGCGGCTGCTGCCCACCTTCGTGATGCTGGCCGAAGGCAAGGTGGTCGATCGCCACGAGGG
>DQVB01000014.1 GCA_015661985.1 Planctomycetota bacterium
CGCTTTCCGGGCCGCATGTTCATCGATTGCACGGGCGACGCGGTCGTCGGCGTTGCGGCCGGGGCCGACTACCGGCACGGCAAGGAGCCCAAATCGATGTACAACGAGCCGTGGGCGCCGGATCACCCCAGCCGGCACACCATGGGCAACGGCTTGAAGTTCTTTGCAAAGCGGTTCGACCAGCCCCAACCGTTCGAGGCGCCGCCGTGGGCCATGAGGTTTCCTCGATGCGAGGATTTCGGGCCCGGCCGGCATCCCCGGCTGACGACGAGCATCGAAGAAATCGGCCATCAGTGGAAGATCGAGCTGGGCGGCCTGCGCGACACGTACGCCGATGCCGAAGCCATTCGCGACGACCTGCTCCGGTTGATCTACGGCTTGTGGGACCACACGAAGAACCACTGCCGTCGCGACCGCCGGCGAGCGGAGAACTATCGGCTCGTCTGGGTCGGCTACATCGCGGGCAAGCGCGAAAACCGCCGGCTCATGGGCGATTACGTGCTGACGCAGAACGACATCGGCCGGCAAGCGATCTTCCCGGACCGCGTGGCGTTCGGTGCCTGGAGCATCGACGACCATCACTCGGCGGGCTTCTTCCAGCAAGGCCCCGTGGTGACCCATTCGGGCCGCACGTCCGCACATCTTTACCAAGGCGTTCCGTACACCATTCCGTTCCGCTCGTTGTTCTCGCGCAACGTGGAGAATCTGCTGATGGCGGGCCGGAACATCTCGGCCAGCCATCTCGCCTTGTCCAACACGCGCGTGATGCTCACCTGTGCCACGCTCGGCCATGCCGCGGGTACGGCCGCGGCCCTGTGCGTCCAGAAGGGCACGAGTCCGCGGGGGCTGTATCAGCAGCACCTCGAGGAGCTGCAGCAGCAACTGTTGAAGGAGGGGGCTCCGGTCCTGGGCATGCAGAACCGGGATCCGCGCGATTTGGCTCGCCGGGCCGCCGCGCACGCTTCCAGCGAGCGCACCTGGACGAGCGGCGAGCGCATGGCGGCGGCCAACGTTATCAACGGATACGCCCGAGCGCAAGGCGAACATCCCAACGAACGCACCAATGCGTGGGCTGCCGATCCATCGGCCCGGCCGCCCCACTGGGTCGAATTGCGATGGCCGGCGCCGGTAACCTTCAACGTGGTTCACGTCACCTTTCAGACCGCCGAGCTGTCGCCGCGGAGGTTCTCCCTCGAAGCATGGCGATCCGACCGATGGACGCCGCTGTGCGAGGTGGACTGCAATCGGCACCGCCGCCACGTGTTGGGGCTGGAGCGCACCAGCGCCGCGCGCCTGCGCCTGCTCCTGGACGAGCCGGCTGCGGTTTGCGAGATCCGCGTCTATGACGAACCGCAACACGTGGTCGAAAGCGCACGCCGGGCTCACCGCAACATGCGACTGCCCGACCGGGGCCCGTTCCTGCCTTGGGGCGACGCCCCGGTGGCGGAAATCGATCCGCGATCGCTGCCCGGCCTGGTGTACGACGACCAGGAATTGGCCACGGTGGGCCATTGGGCTCATTCGGTCTGGTCGGATCGCTTTGTCGGCCAAGGCTACCTGACCGACGGCAACGAGGGGAAGGGCCGAAAATCCCTTTGCTGCCGGCCGCGTCTGCCATCGAGCGGCCGGTACGAGATCCGGCTGATCTATTCGGCCTACACGAACCGGGCCAGCAACACGCCGGTCACGATTCGCACGGCCTCGGGCGACCGCACGGTGCGCGTGGACCAGCGCAGGGAGCCGGCCGTGGACGGCTTGTTCGCGCCGTTGGGCGTATTCGAGCTGGACAAGGCCACCGCCCGCGTCGTCATCTCGAACGACGATACCGACGGCTTCGTCGTGGTGGACGGCCTGCAGTTCCTGCGAAAGTGACGGGCGTCCGGGTTTTTGGGTCGAGTGCCCAGACGGGAATGCTTGCGCTGCGGGGAGGCGTGCCCCAGCAAGCCGCTTGGGCTATAGCAACCTGACCAAGAAAACCGCGGTCGCGAGTACGGGTTGTATCGTTACCTGGCCGATTCTTTCATCGAGCCGCAGAGTTACTATCGGGCTCTTGCCTCGGGAGGGGTGATGTGCGTTTTCAACCTGCGGCAGTTGGAGGAGCTGAGCCGTGCCGATCAGGATTTCGTTCGCCGGGCGGATGCGGAGTACATGATGGTGCTTGAAAAGATGCACCGCCGCCACCTGATCAGCGATGAAGATCGCTGGCAAGGTGTCGCCTGGCCCCGGGACGATTCGCCTGAGATCGTACTTGTTTCGTTCACCGACTTTTCGGCGGAACTCGACGGGCCGCAGGAGGTCCACGACTTGACGCCTGGGCGGACCTTCCGCGCTTCAGAGAGTTTCGAAGCACGTCCCTGGCACACCTACCTCTTGAACTCTTCCTCCTCGCCGGGGGAACGATGACCCGCAAACCGGGTGGGAGAACTGGCGGAAAGAACGAAAACGAAAGAGAACGAGGGCACACCGACGCTGTTGACTTTTGAAAGGCCTGATGGGGGCGCCTCCAAGTCAACAGCGCAGGTGTGGGCGTGTCTTCGGCCCTCCGTGGCCCACGAATAAGCAACCAGAAGTTACGGGTCATGGCACAAGGTTCGCCCCGTGTTTCGTTTTCTGAAACAACCCCCGGCGTGAGCTCGATGCCGAGATGGAAACGCGGCAACCGATCCGCCAGCGCCCAAGAGCTTAGAACAGAACCGGTAGACGCCGGCCTTGTGCCGGCGCGGGCCCACAACAAGGGCCTGGGCTACCGATGGTGCTCGGCCTGGGCACGACCGAGGGGCCCGAGCGACCGCTGATTCCAGCAGTTTCAGACAACAAATGCGACACCCATTCAGCGGAACTGGGTTTAATGGATAACGGGAAACGGGGAACAGGCTGAAACGCGGCTGCTTTATAACGGGACGCCCGATCCTGTCCAGCTGGCTGCGTGGCCCGGGAAGCGCCTGGGGGGTATGTCTGACCATCCTTGCGGCACAGCAAGGTGCCGAATAACATCGCCTACGGCAGCGACCATCGGGCGTTTGGCGTGCTGGCCGGACGAGCCGAAGACGGTTCGGCCGTCTCGGTCCTGGTCAGTGACATGCACTCGGCCTATCGCGGCTTCGAGCTTCGCGTCGCCAGCTTGCCGTGGCGGGCTGCCGACGGGTTCACGGTCGAGGCGTACGTAGTGGACCGGAACCATCAACTCGAAAAGGTCTGGCAGACCGCAGGGCGCGGGCGCACGTTTCAGCACCGCGAAACACGCCATGCGCCCTATGTGATGTGGGGCGTGCTCCGGCGTGCAAAGGAAACTCCATGATGGCCACTCGACGCTCGTTGCGCAGCAGCCGATCCGCGGACCGGGCACAATCCCAAGGCCGAGTGGCCGGGCCGAAGGATGACGCCGGATGTCTGCACAAGGTGATGGGTGCTGGAGCAGCAAGAGGGCATTTGTTGCCGATGACCGGTGGTTGACGGTGCGCGTCGCTTCGGTACCCGAAGCGGCGGTACGAATCGTCCTTGTCCGTTCCGGCCTGCGTGTGAAATGAGGACCGGTTGAGGAGGAGCTGATATGAGCGTGAGAACGTTGATCTTTCTGGGCATGCTCGGTTGTCTTTCGGATTTGGCGAGTGCCGACGAGCCGGCGGCGACGTCGAATCTGCTCCAGAACCCGGGGTTCGAATCCGGCCGTGACCAGCCGGTCGGCTGGCAGCCTTTCTCGCCGGTGCGCGGAGCCGATCGGGCGACGATGCGGTATCGGTGGGAGGATCGCAAGAGCCGCTCGGGGAAACGCAGCGTCTGCGTCGAAAGCGACGCGGGCGGGCTCGGCATGTGGCAGCAGGTGGTGGATGTCGAACCGGGGCGAGTCTACCAATTCACGGGCTATGTCGCCTTCGAACAGGTCTTGTCGCGCAGTCGCTGCGGTTTGCAGCTGGTCTTTCGGGATGCCGGCGGCCGCGTGGTGCAGATGGTGGATCTGCCGGCTCACGCCGGGACGCGCGCGTTCGCCCTCGACTTTCCAGCTCGGCTGAAAGTGCGCGCTCCGCAGCGGGCCGCTCGAGTCGAAGTCAACCTGCTCTTGGCCGGCGTTGGCAAAGCGTGGTTTGACGACGTGTTTTTCGGCCCGGC
>DQVB01000020.1 GCA_015661985.1 Planctomycetota bacterium
CGAGGGCCGATCTTCATCCGGCCCTTTGAAAAGGCGGCCCCTCCGCTCTTTCTTCTCCTCGAGCATCTGCTGCTTTGAACTTTGAACGGCCTCTGGCGGGCCGCAGGCTTCCGCGGGGCACCGGTGCGCGATGCGGTGTCCGGCAAGGTGTTCTTCGTGCGCTGATCTCCGCCGCCGGTGTGTTGTGCGTGGCGGCACCAGGCTTGTCGAACATCACAGCCGAGCGCGGCCCCAAGCCCATGAGGGTGGACCATCGGCCCGCACGACCTGCTGCCTCGCGCGGATCGGACGCGCCGTTCGTGGTGGCATCTGGTACGAGCCTCGACCCACCCCGCCGCGGCCGACCCCATCGGCTTTTTGCCTACTTGCTCAATCACAAGACGAAAGGAGCTTTCCGTGTCAAAGGTACTGTTCATACTCTTGCCGGCCGTCGTGGCAGTAACGGCCACCATGCTGAGCGGATGCGGCGATTGGTATGCGTGGCCGGCTTCCGCTCGGCCTGCGGCTGGCCCAGCTCAGACGCACTCGGAGAACCCCGCCCATGAATCGCCCCAGCACGCGAGTGCAAGCGCATCGGGCGGCCACAGCGGTCACGACGAAACGGCTTTCATCCGCTCGTCGGATGAACAGGCGTCCGCGGGCGCCACCGCGATCTGCCCCATGACGGGCAAACCGATGCACGCCATGGGCCACGGGGACGGTTCGTCCAGCGCCGCCGCGCGGGCCTCCTCTGGATGCCCCAGGTGCCAGAGCCCGATGCAAACCGCCCCCGGCTCGGTGGAGCGCGACGATTCCACCTGAACGCCCAGCGAACCACGTTGGCACCCCCCCTCGGCAGGGATGCGCCGCCCGCCCGCTTCACGGATGTGGGGCGGGCGGCCACCCTGTACAAACGCGAGCGGCTGGAGCGGAAAACCCGCTGATTCGTACTCATGAGGGCGCCGTTGGCAAGGCGGCCGACGGCTCTCCCGAACCTTCGTGCAAGGAGATCCACACGATGACCGATCTGTTGCGACAAACAAAACATGTTTTGGTGGTCGACGACGAGCCCGACTTTGCCAGCTTGCTGGAGTTGATCCTCGTCAGCGGCGGCTATCGAGTGACCGTCGCCTGCAGCTGTGAAGAAGCCTTGGACCAAGCGCGCCGGCAAAAGCCCGATGTGATCACCATGGACATCCGCATGCCGGGCCGGTCCGGGGCGTTGTGCTATCGAAAGCTGAAAACGGACAAGGCCCTGCGAGGTATCCCTGTCGTCGTGGTCACCGCGCTGACAAGAAATGACAGGGACATGGAGAACCTGATCCGCTCGCTTCTGGAGCCGGCGCACGTGCCGCCCCCGGAGGCCTACGTGGAGAAGCCGGTCGAGGGCCCTGCGCTTTTGGCGGTTTTGGAAGAGGTTCTTTCGCGCCCGGAGGTGCGTCCCGAGCCCGCGGCCCCTGCGCGGCTGGACTATGGGGGCGCGGGCACACCATGACCACCGCGAAACATTCGCAAAACGGGCCGTCCGGCGAGAAGGCCTCTGATGGGTGTCTCAGGCGGTCGGCCCATGTCCCGTTACTGGCACAGTGCACCTTTGCAGAGGGGCTCTCCGAGCCCGGTGCACTTGGCTTGGAACCGCAGCAAAGTGGTTCTGTCCCGCTCACTGAAGGAGTTTCTTCGATGCGCAGACTTGTTGTTTTCAACCCGCTGGCCGGCGCCCTGCTGATGGCACTGGCCGGGGTGTTCGTCCAGACGGCCGTGGCGGCGGAGCGAGATCGAGATGATGTCTCGGCGTGGATCGAAGATCTACGGGCCCGAGACGCCGCGGCCCGCTATGAGGCGATCGAAGCCCTTGGCGCCCTGGGTCCGGCTGCGGCTGCGGCCCTGCCGGATCTGGAAAAAGCACTGAAGGACCAGGACGGATTGGTTCGGATCATGTCGGCCGAGGCGTTGCACCGCATCGCGCCGGATCACGGGCGATTGGTCCAACGGAGCTTGGGCGTGCTGGTCGATGCGCTCCGGCAAGGCGTGCCCGTGCTTCGCTGCGAAGCGGAGATTGCCCTGGCCGGATTCGGTCGGGCCGCCGTGCCCGCATTGCGTCGGTTGTTGGATGAGGGGGACCCCGCCGTGCGTCGTTCGGCGGCAGCCGTGCTGGGACGTATCGGGCCGCCGGCCCGCCGGGCGGTCCCCCAGTTGGTTCGACTGTTGGGCGACGGGCAGGCGGCAGTGCGTGCCGAGGCGGCGCGAAGCTTGGGCTATATCGGCCACGGGACGCCCCAAACCGTTTCGGCATTGATCGCTCGCCTCGAGGACGACGAACCGGCGGTGCGTATCGCGGCTGCCCGAGCGCTGGGGCGGGTGGGTGCGGCCAGCAGTGAAGCGGCCCGGGCGTTGGCCCGTGCGTTGCAGGAGGCGGACCCCGAGCTCTGTTGTGCCGCCGCCTGCGGGCTGGCACGCATGGGCCCCAACGCATGCGCCGCGTCCGACGCCCTGGCCACAGTCCTCGGCCACAAACACCCCGACACCCGCGCCCATGCCTTGTGCGCCCTGGTCGGCCTCGGCCCGGACGCCGTCCCGCTGCTGACGCGGGCCTTGCAGGACGAGCGGTCGCGACTATGGGCTTTGCTCGGGCTGGCCGAGCTGGGAGCGGCGGCTGAACCCGCCGTGCCGACCGTGGTGAAGCTGCTGGAGCACGAACAGGCTGACGTCCGGCGCGAAGCGCTCCTGTCTCTGGCCAGCGTGGGCCCACCGGCCGCCAAGGCGGTCACACAGGTGGCGCAAAAGCTCGACGATCCTGACGCCTCGGTGCGTCACGCGGCAGCCTATGCGTTGGGCAACCTGGGCACGACATCCGAGCCCCTGTCGGGGCGGCTGCGCAAAGCCCTCCACGGGCCCGATCCGCTGCTCGCCGTGCTCAGCGCCCGGGCATTGCTGCGGGTTGCCCCCGAGGACGATCCACCTCGCAAGGAGGCTGACGCGTATTTGATCCAGTCGGCCCAAAGCGGGCAAGACGCGGCTCGGGTGGCTGCCATCCAGGCGCTGGGCGAAATGACGGACGATCGGCCGGCTGTCCTTCGCGCCCTGCTGTCGGGGCTGAGCGAGGACGAGCCGCCCGCGGTCATCGCCGCGGCATCGGATGCACTGGTTGCCCTGGGTCACTCCGCCGTCGGCCCCCTGGCAGAGGCCGCCCGGGATGAACGGACCCGGTTGGGCGCCCTGTTAGTGCTCGCCCGCATCGGCCCGGAAGCCGCGGCCGTAGTGCCCATTGCCACGGACGCCCTGGAGGACCCCGAGGCGCCGGTGCGCTATGCCGCCCTGGTCTGCCTCGGTCAACTCGGTCCAGCTGCCCAGCACGCTCTGCCCGCCGTACGCCGCCGGCTCCGTGATCCAGATGACCGGGTCCGGCGCGCCGCGGCCGTGGCGCTGGCCCGGATCCGCCCGCCGGTTCAACAACCGGCTTCTTCCCCTCCCCTTCGGCCAGAAGCGCCACAGCGGACGCTACAGCCGAAAAAGCCTTGAAAAACTGGAGGTGCTCTGCCATGAAGTACGTGTTTGCCAACATCCGATCCCTGGTTGCCTCTGTTGTGGTCGTTGCCGCGGTCGGTTTCTCCCCGGCCCGCGCGCAGTACGGCTACGACTTCTACGGCGATTACGGCTATTACGGGGGCTATCCCTACTTCGGCTACCATTCCTCGACAGCGCTGGAAGGTTACTCCCGTGGACTGGCCGACCTTATCCGCTCCCAGGGCCTTTACAACGCGCTGAGTGCTGCTGGTGCAAGCCAGGCAGAAGAGGCGCGGCGCAAGGCCATCGAGAATTACAAACAGGCCGTGGAGACGTACTACCACGTACGTGATCTCAATCGGGCCCGACGCACGGCCGAACAGGAGCGGCGGCGAGAACGCGTCCAAGAGTGGCTGGCGAAACGCCAGCCGTACCGGCCGCCCCGACTCAGCCCAACCCAACTGGACTGGCTCACCGGCGAACTCCAATGGCCTGCCATCTTCCTCGACCCGGCGTACGCGGAACCCCGGGAGACGCTCGACACGCTTTTCCGCCAGCGTACCGCCGAGGGTTTCCTGGACGCCGAAGCCTATGCCCAGGCCGTGGAAGCAGGCACCGCCCTGCTGGAACAGCTCAAGAGCCGTATCAGCCAGTACCGGCCCAGGGACTACATCACGGCCCGCCGCTTCGTGGAAGCAGTGATCGTCGAAGCTGGCCTGCCGGCGCTGTAGGCGGATCGTCGCCGTCGGTAACCGTTCATGGGCTGGGAGGCCGTTGAGCTGTCCGCTGGCCGCTATCACATGCACATGAGGCGCGTTCGGGCCGAACGGGCGGCGAGAATCCACGGGACGGGAAAGCACAAAGGGCGCCTACGAAGAGCGATCCTGGGCCCCGCGGAGACCGCCAACCGTAAAACGCGGTGCAGAGCAACTCATGCGAGCGGGGCCGTGCGCAAGCGCAGGGCATTCGCCACTACCGAAACGGAACTGAAGCTCATGGCCGCAGCGGCCAGTATGGGGTTCAGCAGAATGCCGAACAGCGGGTAGAGTACGCCGGCGGCGACCGGGACGCCCAACACGTTGTAGATGAAGGCGAAGAATAGGTTCTGCCGGATGTTGCGTACCGAGCGGCGGCTCAATGCAACCGCTTTGACGATCCCTCGCAGATCGCCCTTGACCAGCGTCACGCCGGCGCTTTCGATTGCCACGTCGCTGCCCGTCCCCATGGCGATGCCCACATCGGCTGCCGCCAGGGCCGGTGCGTCGTTGATGCCGTCGCCGGCCATGGCCACCACGTGGCCCGCCGCACGTAACGCGCGCACTCGCTCGTGCTTGTCTTGCGGCCTCACCCCCGCCTCCACCTCGTCGATCCCCAGACGGTCGGCCACCGCTTGCGCGGTCCGGGCGTTGTCGCCGGTGAGCATCAGGATGCGCAGGCCCAGCCGATGCAGCGCTTCGACCGCTTCCGGCGTCGACTCCTTGATCGGATCGGACACGGCCAGGATGCCGGCCAGCCGGCCGGCGACGGCGACGAAAATCACCGTGCGGCCTTCGTGCTGCAGCTTCGCCGCCGGCTCGGCCAACGCGTCCGGGTCCACGCCGTGCTGCCGCAGGAAATCCGGCTTGCCTACCAGCACTTCTTGCCCGTCCACGACGGCAACGACGCCGGCGCCGGTGATCGATTCGAACCGATCAGGTTCGGCCAGCGTCACGCCCCGCTCCTTGGCCGCCTCGACCACCGCCCGGGCCAGCGGGTGTTCGCTGTTCTGCTCCGCCGACGCGGCGATTCGCAGCAGCTCGGCAACGGTCCCCGAACCGGCTTCTGCCGCCCCGCCGCCTTCCTGCCCGGCGCGGCCCGCCGCCTGAGCTGCCGCGATGCATTCGGTCAACCGCGGCCGGCCTTCGGTCAGCGTACCCGTCTTGTCCACGACCAGCGTGTCGACTTTCTTCATCGTCTCGAGCACTTCGGCGTTCTTGATCAGCACGCCCTCACGCGCGCCGCGACCGACGCCCACCATGATCGACATGGGCGTGGCCAGGCCCAGCGCGCAGGGACATGCGATGATGAGCACGGCGATGGCGTTGACCAGTGCATAGGCGAGTCGCGGTTCCGGCCCGATCGCGGCCCAGATGATGAACGTCAAGAGCGAAGCCAGCACGACGGCCGGCACGAACCAGCCGGCCACGGCATCGGCGCAGTTGTCCTCCAGATGCGCGTGCGCCGCCGACAGCCGTCCCGGTTCCGCCAGCCGCTGCCACGTGGCGGCCTGCTTGAACGCCGAATCGCTCGGGGTGACTGCCCACACCGCGACCGCCGCAACGACCGCAATGGCCAGGACAATGAACCGCGTCCTTCGTTTCATCGATTCTTCCCCAACGAACCGACAGCCGGCCCGGCCGGCCGTGCTGCGCCTGAGGCACGCAGCGCCGGCGGGCGCCAGCGTCCGAACTGCTGCACCTCGAGCCTCGCCTTCGGATCGGTCCACTCAACCATTGAAGTCCCTTTCCCATTTCCCGGCATCACGCGGACCATCGCAGCCCGAAATAGATGGCGGCCCAAACATGGAAGGCCATGAGCACGTACAAGATGACCGAGATGACGATGTGGAACTTCAGCCATTTGCCGAACCACTTCTTGAATGTTTGGTGCGTCTTGATGGCGTATTCCAGGTCGGCGATTGCGTCAGCCAGACGCAGCAACGTTGCAGGACCGCCCACCGCCGCTGTGGCGGCCGGCGCCGGTTCCGGCTCGTCTCGCACGACCACAGCG
>DQVB01000307.1 GCA_015661985.1 Planctomycetota bacterium
ACCACATCCAATATGATTCCTTCGGCAACGTCCTATCGGAGACCAACCCTGCTGCCGGCGACCGCTTCAAGTTCACCGCCCGCGAATACGACGCTGAAACCGCCCTCTACTACTACCGCGCCCGGTACTACGCCGCCGCCGCCGCCGGCCGGTTCATCAGCCAGGATCCCATCGGCTTCGGGGCGGGGGACGCAAACCTTTATCGTTACGCCCTGAACAGGGCCACGGCACTGACTGATCCTACAGGCGCGCTTCCCCAAGACCGCGGCGAACTTGCCAATACAGGCAGCGGGGGCGCTACGATGTGCCAAGCCGGCGTTAGCCCCCTCGCATATGGCGGGACTAAAGGCCGCGACTCCGCTTGGGCTGGCGCGCGGGAGCGGAACGTTCCGGAGGGTCCTACCGCGGTCTTTGTGTTCCGTGTGGTTCGGGTGAAGGTGATGGATGTCTTCCTCAGGATTGACACATCAGAGGCCACTTATGTTCTTCGAGGATTGGGTGGCTGGATGCGATTGGATCCTGCCGCCTTGCTACGAAAGCTGACGCTGAAGTGGTGGCTCGCTGCGCTCCAGGCGATGGTGAGCGCCTCCGGTGCTGGGCAGCGGTTGTTCGGCGAAACGGCTGGGATACAGGCCGCCTTGAAGCTTTCGATCCTTGGGATCAGTGTGAACGCCGACGTGCGCGTCTTGACGTACTATCGACGGGTGGGGGACATGCGGTGGCGCGGACCGATCTGGGTGACTCCGCCGCCGATGGAGATCGACAGGCTATACTGGCCGGCCGAGAAGAGTGTGTTCCCGAACGACCCAGGATTGATCAACGATTTGCGGAGCATGTTACTTAGGGCTCAGGGAGTTTTGAACGACGCCCGTTTGCTGAAGCAGCGCGCGCAGCAGCACCTCAGGAATTATATAAGCAAAGGTCGCTAGCATATATTCACACAGCTGCTCGATGGGGCCGCAGGTTTACCTCGTCGACCCCAGGCAGGATACAATGGGCTCTGGGTCTGCAATATGTGTGGTGACGGTCATCCATGCGGCGTGTCGCCGATTTGCTCACACGGGCACGTGGGCATTTTCCGAACGCTGAGGGCGTTCATGATGACTATGACTTTTTTGTGAAAGCTTCGGACGTTACCTGACCTCTGGTTTGGCCTATTTTGGTGGAGTTTGCGTAATGTCGGCGCATGGTGCAAGTATGTTCGGCAGGACCGGGAGGCGGTCAGGCGGCGCAATGCTTCTTAGTGTACTTGTGGTTCTTTTGGCGTCGGCACTGACTTTCTGGTACACATTCTCCCTGCGGCGCGCGGAAGCAGTGGGCGCCCTTGAGCGGAGTGCCTTGTGGCGTCCGGACCCGGTGGTCGTGTTCCGGTATGAGGGAAGGCGTATCGATTGGGACTTCGTGCATTCGGATGAACTTTGGCGCCCGCAGGGGCGGACGGGGCCGCCCGGGCCAAGTTGGTTGTGGGGGCTGGTTCCGAAAGAAGGGTTTTTCCGCGTTTCGAGCGTTGAGCTCTATTCGAGGTACTTCGGCGGAACGTCGATAATGATGGGCGGCGAGGATGTCCTGAAATCCTTGGAAGCGCTGCCCGAGCTTCGGTCGCTAAACCTTTACCGAGCTGGCATCACCGACCATGGTTTGCGTCATTTGGAAAGACTGACGAACCTCCGCCGTTTGAATTTGGGATGGTGTCCCATCACGGACGATGGCCTTGTGCGCCTCCGCCGTTTGAGGCGATTGGAAGAGCTATGGGTGGGGCACCCGGACCACGCACTCAGCGAAGCGGGCTTAGCCCAGCTCAGGGGCCTGAATCGATTGCGCATCCTCCACTTGTTCTCGTCGGGCATTGACGACGCTCGGCTCGCCTACCTGTGCAAGCTCTTTCCCCGGCTGGAGGAACTGTTTCTGGCCAGGTCCAGGGTGACGGACGACGGTCTCAGTCATCTCCGTCGACTGGTGCGGCTGCGCAAACTTCAACTGAGATTCACGAAGATCTCCGGAAAGGGGCTGGCGTACCTTGGCTCACTGCCGGCGCTTGAGCACCTGGAGCTGGACTTGACCGAAGTCAGGGGTGCTGATTTACCCCGGCTTGGCGGCTTTCCGGCCTTGGAGGTTTTGAGGATAGTGGGGGCATCCCTTGGCCGGCGTGGCGGGCAGCGTTTGAGTTCCATCCGCGGATTGTCAGAGCTGACGCTGGCCGGGTGCACGATCACAGACGAAGCGCTGGGGTACCTGAGAATGGCCGGTCTGCAAGAGCTAGACTTAGGTTCAAACCCAATCACGGACGAAGGGTTGACGCGCCTGCCGTTGGAAGGCCTGAGACGTTTGGATCTGTCAGGAACTCGAATCACCGACGCGGGACTGTTGCACCTTGCGTCGTGCCCGAGCTTGGAGGAATTGGGCCTTGCTGGCACGATGATCACCGACCACAGTTTAAGGCAACTCGCGAAATTCCCCAACCTGCGGCGCCTGGATTTACGGCAACTCGGAAAAAGGCTGTCCGACGCTGGGCTGGCGCAACTGCCGTGTTTGCCGCATTTACAAGTTCTGCGTCTTCGGGGTACTGGCATCACCGACGCGGGTCTCAAGGCGCTGACCAAGTTCGAGGGCCTTCGACGACTGGATTTGGGAAACACGCGTATTACGGATGCGGCAGTGGAGCCTTTGGCGGGGCTGGGGCGGCTCGAATGTATCAACATCGAAGACACGCGAATGACAAGTAATGGCATTAACGCCCTTCGATCGGCCTTGCCCGGGTGCTTCGTCAGAGCCCACTGGTGATCTGGGCGGATTTGACCGTGCTCCATCGAGGGCGTCAACATATGTGGATGAACGGAATACGAGCAGCCTGCGCCATGCAAGTTGTTCCGGTTGGGCGAGAGACGCTCGGTTCACCGCACGGTAGCCACCCCGGGCTGCCAGTGGTATTGGCGGCTCCTCGGGTCAGGCTCGTCGAGTTGTCAGCAAGCTACGTGGGTTACAGCGATGAAGACCATACGGACCGCGTCTGGGCTGGTCATGACCGTCGTTTTGATGCTGATCGCGCTTGAGGGACTCCGGACCGAAGACGCTCATAAAGGGGCTGCGGGAGCGAGGGCGACGGTGGCTTGGGCGCCGTGCCGCCATGGCGGGCGGGTCATGGTTGACGCGGCCGTGCTCGCCGCTGGGCCTCCTCTGCGGGACCGCTGCTCTTTGGCGACCGTAAAGAGTCCCGCTGGCGCTGGTTGCAGCAACACGGTGGCCACCGTCGAGTGGTCGTCTTTGCGGGTACGCGTCTCTCCTGCGGGCCCCGCTCAGGAACCCACCTTGTTTTCCGGTGTGACAGGTGCCGGGGGAAGGCGATTCGCTTACATCGCTGCGACAGGGAAGGGGAAAGTCGCCGCGGTAGTAGACGGCTGGGCCCATCGACAGTTTAACGAGATCCGGGATCTTAAGTTTGACCCAAATGGACAACACGTTGCCTACGTCGCACGGGAAGGAGACAAGGAGCTTGTCGTCTTGGACGGAGAGCCTGGGGTCTATTTCGATGCCATCGGCTGTGTGGTGTTCAGCCCGCGGGGTGGCCGCCTGGGCTATGCGGCCGCCAAGAAGGACAAATCCGTGGCGGTGATAGACGGACAAGCCGGCCCCAACTTCGACTGGGTGGGACAGTTGGTTTTCAGCCCCGACGGCGGGCGGGTAGCCTATTCAGCCCGAGAGGGCGGGAGGTCTTTTGTTGTCGTCAATGGGCGGGCTGGCCCCCAGTTCGATTGGATTTTGGCTGGCGGCCCGCGGTTCAGCCCCGACGGCAAACACGTGGGCTACGTGGCGGAGCAAAGCGGAAAGCAGTTCGTGATACTGGATGGCGAGCGCGGCCCCGAGTTCGATTGGATTTTGCCTCGGGGGCTGGTGTTTAGTCCGCGTGGCGCGCGGACGGCCTACGGGGCTGAGCGTAATGGTGAGCAGTTGGTCGTGGTGGATGGCCAGGCGGGGCCAGCGTTCGACTGGATATTGGGCGGCGGTCCCGTCTTCAGCGCTGACGGCAAGCATCTGGCGTATGGAGCACAACAGGACGGCAAGTGGATGGTGGTCGTCGATGGGCGCATCGGGCCGGAGTTCACAGCGGTATCCGAACCCCGCTTCAGCGCGTGCGGCACGCGGGTGGCGTACACCGCCTGGAAGACTGGTAAATCGGTGGCAGTGGTTGACGGCCGTGCTGGGCCGGAGTTCGATCGGGTTGGCGATTTGGTTTTTGGCCCTGATGGCAAGCGGGTTGCGTATAAGGCTCGGGAGGGCGATAAGTGGTTTGTAGTACTGGACGGCCAGGCGGGGCGCAAGTTCAGTGGGGTGGGCGGGATCCGATTCAGCCCGGACGGCAAACGCGTGGCGTATACGGCTTGGGAGGGGGACTCAACATCCGCACCCCATGGGGATGAAACCGTGTCAGCTAAGAGCGCGAAATGGTTCGTGGTTGTAGATGGGCAGCCGGGACCCGAGTTCGATTGGATTTTCCCGCCGGGCGCCGTTTTCAGCCCGGATGGCAAACACTTGGCGTACGGCGCGGCGAAAGATGACAACGCCATAGTCATCCTGGACGGGCGCCCCGGTCCGGAGTTTGAGCTGGTCTCGCCTGGTGCCGGTCCCATTTTCAGCCCCGATGGGAAACATCTGGCCTATGTGGCTGAGAAAGACGGTAAAGAATTCGTCGTGCTAGATGGACAGCTCGGCCCGGCGTTCGACAACATTGTTGTCGACTCGCTGGTGTTCGTCGGCAACGAGGACGTGGCCTACTGGGCCGTACGGGACGGTCGCTTTTGCCACGTCGAGCAATACTGACGTGGTCATTCACTTACGAGCAAACGAACCAAGCCCCGAATGGCACTGTCGAGCGCGGTGCGCGCCTACCGTCCCTTGACAGGATGCGCCACTTTTTCCAAAAAACGCATCCGGTCCAGGCAGTTGGGGTTCATTGGGTCCCTCCGTGGCCATTAGTTTACCGTGCCCCTCCTTGGCCGGGACCCACTGAGCCAAGGAGGGTCGTTTTATGCCCAAAACGCTGTGGTTTTTCCGCTCGCCGACCCGTCCCCAGGTCGACTGCGGAAGCGCCCAACCGTGCGCGGTATATGGCCACCGTACGGATTTCTCCGCAAGCGGCCAATAGCCTTTTCGAGACGATCGCCCGCTTCGTTGTGGCCGGAGAGGGGCTGCCCTTCGCCAGTGTGCTTCCGCTGACTCCAGATCGGGGCCATTTTCGGTCGTCACCAGGCCCTGTCCGGCCAGACGTACAATGCCATCTACACCACGGCGATCGTGCTCTGGGCGTTTCTCTGCCAGGTGTTGGCCGATTGTCGAGCTGCGAAGCTGTTCG
>DQVB01000511.1 GCA_015661985.1 Planctomycetota bacterium
AGTTCACTAAGCTTTGAACCACGCCTCGGATTCTTCCTCGAGTGGATTGAGCGATTGAAGGAATATGGCCCGAGGGCACTCCACGTGTTGATCCTCGACGAAATCAACCGTTGCGATACGGCCGCGGTGCTTGGCGAGTTGCTGCAACTGCTGGAATATCGCGGCAGCACGGTGCGTCTGATGTCCGGACGGAGTTTCGTCTTTCCTCCCAACGTGTTCATCATCGGCACGATGAACAGCGCCGATCGTTCGATTGGCCGGATGGATCTGGCCCTTCAGCGGCGTTTCTTTCAAATCCTATTGCACCCGCGTGTGGAAGTGTTGGACCGCTGGCTCAAGCGGCCTGGCAACAACCCCTTGCGGTTTCGGGCCTCGGCTCTGGCTCGCTGCAACGAATTACTCGCGGAACACGGAATTCCACCGGAGCAGCAGATTGGGCACGCACTGTTCATGCTGCAACGCACCGCCGAGGACGAAGAAGCATCACCCAAGCTGGACAAGCCGCTGAGCGCAAAGCGGCTGACACAGATCGTACGGTTCAGCGTGGTGCCGTACGTCCGCGAGTTGTTGACGATGCAGTTCGGGCGAGCCGACGAGAACTTGCTTAGCCAGATCAGCGACCTGCTTCTGGCGTGCGTAAATGCTCAGAGTAGAGGTGAATCCAGCCATGCTTTCCACGCCGACGCGTAGGCTCGCCGATATCGAATGTTTCGAGATCGGGTCCGACGGTGCCAAGCCGTGGCGAGGGCGGCGGGCCGAGTTGCTCAATGACCTGGCGGCCCTGAAAGCGCTTGACCGACGCAGGCTGGTGCACGTCGAAGAGGCGGGAGACATCGTGGAGATCCGCGGAACGACACATGTCGGCCTGATTGTCTTGCCGAGCGGACGTCGCCTGGTCATCCGCTCGAAAGTGCCGGGCCTGACGCTGCTGGAATGGCTTGCGTATCTGGGCGAGTTTCAGACGCTTGCCCGTTGGATGACGGAACAAGGCGTCGCCGCGCAGCAGACCGAACAAGATGATTGGCATCGCTGCATCGGTCGGCTTTTCCTGTTTGCCCTCGAAGATGTGACTCGCTGGCACTTGCGCAAGGGCTACGCCGCATTGACAATCGACTCGACGGAAATCCGCGGACGGATTATCGCGACCAGGCTGCTACAACGCCTAAATCGATTACCTCGCGTGCCGCAAATCAAACGATACCGCACGTACGATGTCGCCTACAATGCGGTGCTGGCGAAGGCGTTGGACCGCGTGCCGCTGCTGCTCGCAGACGGCTGCGCCGCCGACCGGCGACGCTTGGCATGGCTGCGAGAACAATGGTCGCTGATTGATCGCGGAATCGACGAACCGATTGCGGCGGTGAGGGCAGCACAATGGGCCTGTCCGCCAGGTTATCAAGCCGCGTTGCAGTTGGCGCGGCTGATCCTCATCGGAGCAGCCATCGACCCACAGTCCAACATGGGCGGCCAGGCATTCACAGTGTCACTTGCCACAGTTTGGGAACGCGCTCTGCGCCGCATGTGCGGCAAACTTGCCGACACTGGCTGGGAACGCCTGCCCGACGCCGAACGCACGCGCCACTGGGACGACCCGGCTGGCCGCGGCGATTCCGCCCGTTGGCTCACGGCCGACGTGATTCTGCAAAAAGGAGACCGTCGGTGGGTGCTCGACGCGAAATACAAACGCGATTTTGGCAACGAGAGCCGCAATGACCGCTTCCAAATGTGCGCTTACGCTATCGCCTTCGACGCCAGTCGTGTTTCACTCGTTTACCCTACGGCAACCACACAGGTCGCGTTCCACCATACCCTGTTGCGAACGTCATTTCGTTATCGGCCGCAACTCATCGATTCCATCGCCTTGCCGATGGCCAAAGGCCCTGAAGCTTGCCTTCAACGCCTGTCTCATCTCATGACCGATAGTGTTCCCGGCGCGTGAGTTGCTAGCAACACAGGGTGTGTGGTGTTTACGTGAGGCGTATGGCCGGCTCAATGGGTGTTGCACCGAGATGGCAGCGGCGGTCGGCAGGCGTCTGGAGGCCGAGCATGAGGGAGCGAGAACGGAACCCGAACGCGGATACCGCTGGCCCGCGTCGCTGATGTCGTGGCCGGTCGTGGTGAAGTTGGCCGGACTGGCCATCCCGTCGTAGAACCGACCGATCCGCTTTGGTCACGACATGGCCGGCGGCGTCGGCCACACGGACGCCCCCTAATGTAGAGCAAGCGTCCCGCTTGCTCTACCAGCAGGAGGAGCATCCCAGCTAACGAGTGTCAAACGGTGCTTAGGTCATGCGCGCATCCCAACGCAGAAAGGCACGAATCCACGCGTAAGATTTATTATTACACTCCGGCAAAGTGGAGTGTACGGCCGCTCGCAACGAATTAGACCGACCGCGCACGCGCGGGTTGCTGAGAAGGTTATCCGTGGATATTCTGCTGAACAGAGAGCAGCGAGGCAGAGCGAAACAAGGGAAGACCGACACGAAATGCAACTGGTTCACCGCGGCGATGATGTTGTCGCTGGCAAGCATCGCCATCACCCGAGCGGAAGACGCAGTCGACGTGCTTCGACGAAAGGGTTTTTCCGCCGCCTGGATCGAATCGCTTACTGCCGGCGGCGAACCGCGATGGTAGTAGAGTGGCCAGGAGTTCCGCTCCATCGGCCTGCCGGTCGGGGGCCTGTTTGCCGGACAGGTCTACCTGGCCGGCGACGGACGGCTGTGGTTCTGGGATATCTTCAACCAGCCAGGAGCTATAACCGAAAGGTGTGTTCTGGAATTGTGAGAAAAGGCAGCGTATCCTGCTTGGTTTGAATGGTTCAGTTCACCGAGCAGGCCCGACGAGGGCCAGGGAGTACGCCACCATGAGAAAGGTTACAACAGGACAACCCCCACGTCCAGAGGCCGAAGTGGATCCCGAGGTGCCGGCCTTTCGCAACGAGTTC
>DQVB01000735.1 GCA_015661985.1 Planctomycetota bacterium
GCGATCTGCCGGTGGCGCAGTTTTTCGGCGGCTACCGCGCCGGACAGCGCTTGGCCGGCATTGCGCGGCCCGTGTCGCTGCATAGCTTGCGTCTCATCCCCAAGGGACCGCTTTTCATTGCCAAGAACGAAGGCTGCGGACCGCTTTGCCTCTCCTGGCGAAAACACCTTATCTTCTACATGCAAATCGAGGAGCTGAAGGCAGACGATAGCGACCCGCGCAGGTTCCGCTTACACCTCAAGTGCCGCGACATTGGGCTGCGAAACGATCAGCCGAACCTGGCCGCCTATCGGCCCGGCAACGTGGTGGAGGAGACATGGCTTGAGGTGAGCTACGATCCGGCTCGGCCCAGCTACGTGTTCGACGTTCGCACCCGGCTGATCGTACAGCCGGGCCGGATCGAGGCGGTGACGGCCCGGGATTTCGGTGGTTTGGAGTTCGCCGATCTGCTGCCGGCCGGCTGCAACGCGCCGCTCGATCGCAAGCTCTACCACGACTATGTCTACAAGTCTCGCAACGGCACATACTACCGGCTGCCGCACAACAAGAAGCGTACGCCGGAGAAGCGCGGCATCCTCTACTGCCGCGACGGCACCATGGCGTTCTTGCTCGAGCCGCGGGGCAACCCGGTGGTCGAGCTGGTCGGCGAAACGGGCCTGAACACCTTCAGCGAAATCTGCCACGCCATGTACGATGTGCACTTCAAGTTTTCGAAAGCGAAGCAGGCCGAACTGCTGGCGGCGGGCAAGCCCCTCTCAGTGCACTTCCGCCTTTACGCGATTACCGAATCAGCCGGCCGACGCATGCTCCAGCAGTCCATCTGGGACCCGCGCCTCGACCCACGCGACAGGCGAACCGACAGAGTCGGTCGAAGGCGTGCAACGGCTCCGCAACGGCTCGCACCGCTCGATCCGCCGAATTACCTCGGCCCGCCACGCTTTCCAATCGCCGCTCGCTCCACCGCCTGCACGCACCAATGCAGCCCATGCCCACTCGGCCGCTAGCTGGCTACGTTTCCCCCCGGCAGCCCGACGCGCGAAGCAGGCCCCCCTCCGTGCCAACAATGGATGAGACAACTGCCTCCTTGGTTATTGCAGGAGAGGGCAAGGAGGTAGAAGGATGGCAAGAGCAACCGGGTTGGGAAAGGAACAGGCGGTGCGCGGAACAGAAGGAGGGCGTAGCCCGACGGGAGTTCCGCCCACCGCCGCAGGCTCGGGGGCCAGTGCCCCGGATGCTCCCGCGGCGGCCGAGGCCAAGCCGATCCCGGACCCGGCTGTGCCCGAGAAGCCCGTGCGGCGATGGTTCACCGCCGAGTACAAGCTGCGCGTGCTCCGCGAGGCCGATCGGTGCCCCCAGCCGGGCCAACTCGAGGCCCTGCTGCGGCGCGAGGGGCTGTACTCGTCCCACCTGAGCACGTGGCGACAGCAACGCGATCAAGGCACCCTGGCCGGACTGGCTCCCAATTGGCCGGGCTGGGTCCCAAGCGTCGCGCGCGGCAAGCCCAAGGCCAACGATCCCTTGGTCCGGGGGAACGAGCGGCTGCGGCGGGAAAACCAGCGGCTGGCCGAAAAGCTCCGCCAGGCCGAAACGGTGATCGAGGTTCCCCCCAAGGAAAGAATTCTCCGGGCTTTTGGGCCCCCCTGCCGCCGCCCGAGGGCCACGAGAGGATGTCATGAAGGCCGTCGAAGAACTTGCCCTCCAGGTGGGCACGGCCGCGGCTTGCCGCAGTCTGGGCGTGCGCCGGGCAACGCTCTACCGGCGTCGTAGCCCCAAGCCACGCGTGTCGGCCGTCAAGCCACGGCGCAGGCCGGCACGCGCCCCCCTCGGACCAGGAACGCCAGCAAGTGTTTGACGTGCTGCACAGCGAGTTGGAGGGCGAGCAGATCGATCTGGCCAGCCACCAGGAACGCCGGCAAGTGCTCGACGTGCTGCACAGCGGGCCGTTTGCCGACCAGGCCCCGGCCGAAGGGTACGCGGCGTTGTGGGATCGTGGCGAAGATCCCTGCTCGATCCGTACGATGTACCGCATCCTCGCCGACCACCAGGAAGTCCGCGAGCGACGCAACCGACTGCGCCACCCGAACCACCCCAAGCCGCAACGGGTGGCCACGACCCCCAACCAGGTTTGGTCATGGGACATCACCAAACTCTTGGGGCCGGCGAAGGGGACCTGCTTTTTTTACCGCCCGCGGGCAAGTTGTCCCTTTGGAACAATACGAAGCAACCCGAAGCGTAAACGAGGGAGCGGGTTGCATCCCTCGCGTACGCTTCGCCCTTGGGTCCAACCTGGCCGCGGGCGATACGCCTGTACGTGATCCTCGACATCTTCAGCCGCTACGTGGTGGGCTGGATGCTGGCTTTCCGGGAAAGCGAACACCTGGCCGAACGGCTGATCCGCGAGACGGTCCTCGATGAAGGCATCGTCCGCGATCAGCTGACGATTCACAGCGATCGCGGGCCGTCGATGCGTTCGCACACGATGGCCCAACTGCTGGCCACGCTGGGGATCACCAAGTCCCACAGCCGGCCGCACGTCTCCGACGACAACCCCTTCTCGGAGAGCCCGTTCAAGACTATGTAAATCCCGGCCGGAGTTCCCCGAGCGCTTCGCGGGCTTCGACCATGGCCTGGACTTCTGCCGCACCTTCTTCCATTGGCACAATCACGAGCATCACCACTGGGGTCTGGGCTTGCTGACGCCCGCCGCAGTCCACCACGGCCAGGCCGACGCGGTGTTGGCTGCCCGGCAGGCGGTGCTCACCGCGGCCTACGCCGCGCATCCGGAACGCCTAGTCCGGCACCCACCGCGGCCACTGACCCTCCCAAGGGAAGTCTGGATCAATCCACCGGCCGAGGGGAACGCACCTCGCCTGCTACAGCTACCGCGCGACACGAATTTCGAACCGCAATTGTCTCAAACCCGTTGACATGTTCCGATATCCTCTTCGCTGTACGAGCGGAAAGGCCGTTTCAAGACCGGAACGCGAAAGGCATCCAGCCGTTTGACGCACATCAGGAAGTAGGGGGCGGCATTTGGCGGGCACGCTTCGGCTGGCCAACACCTGTTGAAACCGGCCGAGTGCCTCACGGATGCTCCCAGGCGGATCGCTCATGAGAATTCCTCCCGGTACTTGCTCCCGCCAATCGCTCGCCCCGCCGGCCGCGGGGCCGAGC
>DQVB01000007.1 GCA_015661985.1 Planctomycetota bacterium
GGAGCCGCGGCGAACGGTGTCCGCCTCGCGGTCTCGCGCCGCAGCGGCGTGGCCGCCAGGGAAGCGTTGAAAAAAAGGGGCCTGCGCGACACTTTCAGCGAAGTTGATTTCTCCATAAAGGTGGACCCTTTGGGGGCACCCCTGCTGATTCCTGCCCTGGGGGCTCTCGGAACCTTGCCCCCGGGGACCCTGACAAGGCGGCCTCGCCAAATGCGGGCTTTGGCGTATAATGGGGCCAGATGTGTTGGCCGGACCGCTGCTCTCCGCGAAGATCCTTGTTTCGCGAAGGGAACCACGATGACTTTGCAAGAGATTCTGAAGACCAAAGGAACCACGGTTTACACGATTCCGCCCGAGACGACCCTGCTGGAGGTGATGCGGAAGCTGGTCGAGCACAACATCGGCTCGCTGGTCGTCTGCGATCGCCATCCGACCGAAGGCGAATGTTTCGTGGGAATCATCACCGAGCGGGACATCCTTCATTTGTGCGCTTCCGGAGACGGTATCGTCCCCCAGAAGCGGGTTTCCGAGGTCATGACCACCGACCTGATCACAGCCTCCCCGTCCGATTCGGTGGAACACACGATGGGCCTCATGACGGCCAAGCGGATCCGTCACCTACCGGTGGTTTCCCAGGGACGGCTTGTGGGGCTGGTTTCCATCGGCGACGTGGTCAAGGCTCAGCACGACCGGCTGGCCATGGAAAACCAGTTCATGAAGGACTACATCCAGAGCTCTTGAGGCAGGGGGGTGGGTTTTGGGGCGCTGGGCCAGTCTGGGGTGGGCCGACGACCGAGCTCAGCGGGTCTCGTAGGAGAAGCGTCCCCGCTTATCCCGTTTGCCCAGATTGAGCCGCCCAGAGCGCCCCAGCAGACGTATCATGTTCGGGGCAGGCGAGGACGTTTGCTCTACGGCTTTTTCGGCAGCGTCTGTGGGCCGGTGGGTCGCACTGATCAGCCGGCCTGGTCTTTTTTGGCGGCCCTTCCAGAAAGATGCGCGAGCGGTTCGTTGAAATCGGCGTGCTTCCGGGATCTGGGTCGGGATGGAGCCGTGTCAATCGGCAGGCGGGCTGGGTTTTCCGGAGCGCCAAGAAGGGTGACGGGGAGGAATGTCCATCTTGCGAACCATCCATGCTGGGGCCAGGCTTGTGCGCCATGAATCTCTCGCTGCGGTCCAGGAGCACTCCCCGGGGATGGGAGTGCGGGAGTGATCTTGCAGGCCGTGGGGTGCTGGTTGGACGGGCATGATGTCGGGGGGGGGAGTGTTCCTTGGGAGGAAGGGGGCGAAGATGAGCGCGGCGGGCCGCATGGGTTTTCGGGGAAGACGAGTGACGGTGATGGGGCTGGGCCGTTTCGGTGGCGGTGTAGCCGCGGCCGGCTGGCTGGCTGACCAAGGCGCTGTGGTCACGGTCACCGACTTGGCCACCGACAGTGAGCTGGCCGAAGCTCTGGACGCGTTGCGGGGCCATCGGATTGCTCGCTTCCATTTGGGCGGACATCGCGAGGAGGATTTTCGCAGCGCGGATCTGGTGGTCGTCAACCCGGCGGTCCGGCCCGGGAATCCGTTCCTGGAGATGGTTATCCGCCACGGGGTACCGCGAACGACGGAGGTCGAGCTGTTCTTGCGCCGGTGTCCCACACCGGTGATCGGTGTGACGGGAACCAATGGGAAATCGACCACGGCGGCCATGATCGCATCGATCCTGCGCGCGTCGGGCCAGCCGACGTGGTTGGGCGGAAACATCGGCGCCAGTCTGTTGGGGGAGCTCGACCGCATGGGGCCCGAGGGCTGGACGGTACTGGAGTTGAGCAGCTTTCAGCTCTGGCACATGGACCCGTCGACGACGATGCCACAGATCGCCGTGGTGACAGGCTGTTGTGCGAACCACCTGGATTGGCACGGCGATTACGAGCACTACGCAGCGGCCAAGCAGAAGATGCTCATTGGGCAACGGCGCGATTCGCTGGCCGTGTTGAACCCAGCGGCGCCGGAGCTTGGCTCCTGGCGCCGTTTGGTGCGCGGCCGGGTGGCCTCGATGTTCTGTGAGGCGCAGGTGCCGGCGCTGCGGGTAGACGGCCGGCACAATCGCCTGAATGCCCGGCTGGCGGCCACGGCCGCGCAGGCGGCCGGATGCGACGAAGCGGCCATTCTGCAGGGTCTGGAGCGATTCCCAGGCCTTCCCGGACGATTGGAGATGGTGGCGGTGATCGAAGGGCGCCGATTCTACAACGACACGACGGCCACCACACCGGGATCGACCGTAGCGGCGTTGGAAAGCGTGCCCGGCCCCGTGTGGCTGGTGGCCGGCGGCAGTGACAAGGGGATCGATCTATCGCCCTTGGCTGAAGCTGTGGTGCGTCACGCGGCCGGTGCAGCCTTTTTCGGCGCCACAGGCGGTCAGTTGGCCGCCGCCGTGGCCCAGCGACAGGTCGGCTTGCCGTGTCGGCGGACGGAAACGCTGTCCCAGGCACTCGGGTGGTGCTGGGAACGTTCCCGTCCCCGTGATGCGATCCTTTTCTCACCAGGCTGCGCCAGCCGCGATCAGTTTACCAACTATGTCCATCGCGGACGGCATTTCATGGAGTTGATACGGCAATTGGCCGACCCGCGCCGTCGCTGAGGTTTTTTGCCAGCTTCGCGGCCGTCCCTTTGTTGTCGCATGGCGATCAGATCGGATTCGGCAATGGAAGAAGGGGGCGAGGCGCGCAACTTTCATGGCTGATAGACCTGGACACCCTATTGACAAAAAGGAACGAAGCGAGAGAATTCTACGAAAACACGTGCCGCATCCCACACGGCAGGTGTTGGTGACCTCGAGGTAGACGGCTGTGGAGCTTCCTCGGAGGAGGTTTCCACGGCGCTGGGAGTCGTCAACCTCGGGGTCTTTTTCTTTTCTTGGCCCCTGCTGGCAGTCGATCCGCGTGCGCCAGCCACGGACTCAGCGGTTCGTGTCATGGATGCCCCACGTCGATGGGCCAGCACTTCGTCAGACAGGTGCTCGCTTGCGGCTGGGTCCGGTTGCCAGCGGCGGGGGCGCAACCTATCATGATGCTGTTCAGACATGCCGCACAGGTCAGCAGAACGTTGCGACACGGCAAGCGTACCGGAAAGCAGCGGCGGAAGCAGCAAGCGGTGTCCTTACGGTGTGCAGCCAATCTGCTCGAACAAGAGTAGTGCCAAGCGAACTGGATTGGCCACGGCGGGAGGAGAAGCATGGGTACGGGGAATCGGACCTTAGGATGTGCGGCGATGGTGTTGATCGTTACCGGATGCCTGTGGGGAAGGCCAACGTCGGCTGGCCCGGGCAAGCAGGACGAGCAGACTCTCACCGCGGGACGGGCAGTCTTGCGCGCCGCCGGGGTCCACGGCGGGTTGGTGGTCCACCTCGGGTGTGGCGACGGTCGATTGACGGCCGCCTTGCACGCGGGAGACAGCTATTTGGTCCACGGACTGGACGGCGACGGGGACAACATCCGGGAGGCGCGCCGATACATCGCTTCACTGGGCCTCTATGGCCCCGTGTCGGTGGCCCAACATGGGGGACGGCGGCTGCCGTACGCGGACAATCTGGTCAACTTGGTGGTGGTGACCGGTGAACAGTGGCGATGGGCGGGGGATGAACTGGCTCGGATCCTCGCCCCCAACGGCGTGGCCATGATCCGCGGCGCGTCAGTCGCGGCCGTGGCGTCGCTGGCCGCGGCCCCGTGTGATCTGGACGGCTGGACCAAGCTGGTCAAACCGTGGCCGGAAGGGATCGACCAGTGGACGCATTTCCTCCATGGGCCGGACAACCACGCTGTGGCGGAGGACAGCGTGGTCGGCCCGCCGCGGCATTTCCAGTGGATCGCCGAGCCGCGGTTTTCGCGAAGCCACGATCACCTGGCCAATGTCAGTGCGGTGGTCACGGCGGGTGGGCGGCTGTTCGCCATTGTCGACATGGGCTCGATGGCCTTTGTGGCGGCCAGCCCGCGGTGGCGTGTGGTGGCGCGCGATGCATTCAGCGGAGTGCTGCTGTGGCAGCGCGAGATTCCCAACTGGGAATACCATTTGCGAGATTTCCGCAGCGGTCCGGCTGATTTGGCCCGTCGGCTGGTCGCAGTGGGCGACCGCGTCTACGTGACGCTGGGCTACGACGAACCGGTCAGTTGCCTGGATGCGGCCACGGGCCGGACCATTCGAACGTACACGGGCACCGATGGAACTCAGGAAATTGTCCACTGGGACGAGAAGCTTTTCCTGGTCACGGGCCAGCGCCAGAGTTCGTGGCCGGCTGAGGAAGCCAAACGGATTGTCAGCCAGACCGGTTATCGGCCGCCCTTTGAACGTTACACACCGCCGGTGGTGAACAAGCGGGTATTGGCTGTAGACGCGGCGAGCGGCGAGACGCTGTGGGGTATCGCCGGGCCGGAGGCCCGTGATGTGATGCCCTGCACGCTGGCCGTGGATGCGGGCCGAGTCTACTTCCAGAACGCCGAGGCCGTCGTGTGTGCCGACGCGGCCACAGGGCAGGTGAAATGGAAGTTCCCCCGCCCGGTGCAACGGCGACGGTTGGCTTGGTCCACTCCGACACTGGTCGTGTACGATGGTGTCGTCTATTCGGCCGACCGCAAAGCCGTGGAAACCAGCGGCGAGTTGTTCTGGATTCCCAGCGGCGGATACCACGAGTACATCCGGGGGGACGTGGGCGGGGAGCTCGTGGCGCTGGATGCCGAGACCGGCCGGCGCCTCTGGAGCTGCCCGGCATACGAAGGGTTCAATGCGCCGGTGGACATTTTCATCACTGGCGGCCTCCTCTGGACCGGCCGGTTCGCCTGGGGCCAGGATCCGGGCATCACCGAAGGCCGTGACCCGAAAACGGGCGAGGTGGTCTTTCGGCGGCCGCCGGACCAGCAGGTCATCGGTCGTATCGGGCATGCTCGCTGCCATCGGTTCCGGGCAACCTGCAAGTACTTGCTACTGGGCCGCCGGGGCGTTGAGTTCGTGGACATCGAGACGGGCGAGATGATCGCCAACCGTTTCGTGCGAGGCAACTGCCAGTATGGTTTCTTGCCCGCCAACGGACTCATCTACATCCCACCCCATGCGTGCGCCTGTTCCGTGACGGATCTGCTCAAATGGGGCTTCCTGGCCCTGGCCCCGGAAGGCACCCACGAAGGGGAGCTTTTGCCGTCGGGAGACGATGCGCTGGAGCGAGGCCCGGCTGGCCAGGGGACGGAGGGCGGAGAGCGGAGAGCGGAGGGCAAGGGCGGCGGCGGGGAATGGGCTGCGCGCCAACCTGCAAAGGACTCTCAACTTTCAGCCCTCGACCCTCGACTCCCGACCGTGGGGCCTCAACGCTCGACCGACTGGCCCACGTACCGGCACGATGCCAGCCGTAGCGGATCCACGGCGACCGACGTCCCGCCTCGGCTTCGCCCCGCTTGGTCCACGTCTGTCGGCGGCAAGTTGACCAGCCCTGTGTCGGCTGCAGGCGTGGTGCTGGTGGCCGACAAAGATGCGCACCGGATTCACGCGTTGGACGCGGCCAGCGGTCGGCAGCGATGGACCTATGCGGCCGGCGGGCGCATCGATTCGCCGCCCACGGTGGACAGGGGCCGAGTGCTGTTCGGCTCGGCCGATGGGTGGGTCTATTGCCTGTCTCTGGACGATGGCCGACTGGTATGGCGATTCCGGGCCGCGCCGCGCCAGCGACTGATCGTGGTCAACGAACAACTGGAGTCGGCTTGGCCGGTTTCTGGCAGCGTGTTGGTCCTGGACGAGGCAGCCTACTTCGTGGCGGGACGCAGCAGTTACCTGGACGGCGGGATGTTCTTCTACAAACTCGATGTGGCCAACGGCAGGGTGCTGAAGTCCGTCAAGCTGGAGGTCGAAAAGGAGAAACGGGACCGCGGGGGCTTGTCCGGCGGATACCTGCCCGATGTTCTCTCGGCCATGGGCGAATCGGTTTTCCTCCGCAGCGCTCGGTTCGACCGCGACTTGGTTCCCCAACCGGACAAGGTCCCTCACCTGTGGAGTTCGGTGGGGTTCCTGGATGACACCTGGTGGCACCGGACGTATTGGCAGTTCGGCACGTCGATGGCCAGCGGCTGGGGCGGGTGGCCTCGAGCCGGGCGACAGGTGCCGTCAGGCCGGTTGCTGGTGACCGACGGCCAGCGGATCTTCGGGTACGGCCGAAACCAGTACGACATCCCCGGCGCCCACGTCGGGGTCGACGCCGAAGGTGTCTGGGGCCCCATCGCCAAGGGACTGGGCCGCTGGACCTACTATCGACTGTTCGGCAAGACGGTGGATGCGGCGCCGAGCCGGTCGGGGCGGCGCAAGGGACGGCAACAGCCCGAAACACAAGACCCCAACGGGTGGTCGCGAACCGTGCCCGTATTGGCTCGAGCCATGGTGCTGGCCGGCGATACGCTGTTTGTCGCCGGACCAGAAGACCCTCTGGGGCGAATAGCCCGTCGGCCGGAAGAGGTCGATCACCTGGCCGCGGCACTGGAGTCTACACGCGGTGGCCGGCTGCTGGCTTTGTCCACCGACGACGGTCAGACGCTGGCCGATTGCCCGTTGCCCAGCCCCCCGGTCTTCGATGGTATGGCGGCCGCTGCGGGGCGGCTGTTCCTGGCCACCAAGCGCGGCGAAATCGTCTGTCTGGCCGCTGCCCAATAGCCCGGGAGGTTGTTTCAGGAGATCAAGCCAAACGAGCAACGCTGACGGCATTACGGCCCCTGGGGAGGCTGAAAACGCTTCCGCCGCGCCGACGCAGCTGAATCCTGTTGATCTTGAACGTGGGGCCGAATAGACTAGGCAAAGCAGGTAGCCTGGTTAATCTGCACCTGAAGCACATCGGGCCACCGGTGACGATTGGGGCGGTTGTGAGGGTCGTAGTAGGGTTTTTGTCTATGCGGGAAGGGGCAGGAGGCAGGAGGCAGGGGGCA
>DQVB01000159.1 GCA_015661985.1 Planctomycetota bacterium
ATCGGACCCTGCTCGCAGACTTCGATCTTCGCCGGCCGGCACTGAATGGCGTCTTCCATATGCCACTTGCCCCGGGGGTCAGTGAACTATTGCGCGCGGAAGCCGAGCTTGCCAAGACAATACGCCCCACCCCGCTCGACAAGCTGTCGGTGATCACCGCGGGCCGTTGGGAACCGCAATTACAGGCAATGCTGGCCAACGACGCCCCGTCAGTGCTCTTCGAAAAGCTGCGGGCGGAGTATGACTTTGTTGTGGTCGATGGCGGGCCCATCCTGCCCGTAGCGGATACCCGCCTTGTCGGTCAGCACGTCGATGGGGTGATCCTCTCTATCCTTCGGGATGTGAGCCAGGCCGGGAAAGTGCTGGCCGCATGTGAGGTGCTGGAAGCCCTTGGTGTTCGCTCGTTGGGGGCCATCGTATGGTCCTCGCCCGAAGACGTCTACTATGCCGAATCGGGCTATTGACGGCCAGTTCTAAATGACCTTGCGCGATTCCGCGACCGGCACCGCCCACACATCTTTTCTCCTGCCCCTTTGATGGGGGATTGTCAAGGCGGGGGCGGGCGAAAGGGATTGGGGTTCGGACAACAGGATGGCTGGCAAGGCCCTCCCCGCGGTGGCAGAGGGGATGTGCGGTTCCAAGCCAAAAGGGGAAGCACCGACGTTAGCAGTTCACACTTTCTGCGCGGCGTCTGCTGCACAATGGCGCACGGCGATTTAGGGCATTGGTCGTCGTGAGCGGCGTGAAGGTGGACTGACCTTTAGTCGGCCGTCATCACAGACCGACCGTTATGATACTCGCATCTCTGAGCCTGTTTTTCCTTGCTTTCGTCGCCAGCCTTATCCTCACGGGGCTGGCCCGCCTGGCTGCGCCGCGCATTGGGCTAATCGATCGCCCGGATGGCTTCCACAAGCTGCACCCGCGCCCCACACCGCTAGGCGGCGGTCTTGCTGTGTTCCTGGCCACCGCGGGAGTGATGGGAGCCCTGCTGGCAGTTCCCAACCCCTGGGGCCTGGAACGCTACCGGGATTGGCCGGCTGTGCTCGCCCTGCTTCTGGCCGGCGCTGTGATTGTGCCCCTTGGGCTTGTGGATGATCGGGTGCGGCTCCGAGGCCAGCACAAGTTGTTGGGCCAATTGCTGGCTGCTTCGATTCTGGTTGGCGGTGGGATATCGATCGACAGGGTGGAAGTCTTCGGGTGGACAATAGAGTTCGGCCCCTTTGCCGTGTTATTTACCCTCTTCTGGCTGGTGGGCGCGATCAACGCCGTGAACCTGCTGGATGGAATCGACGGACTGGCCGCCGTGGTGGGCATCATCCTGAGTGGCACGGTCGGCGTGATGGCGGCGATCACCGGCCACCCCGAGGTCGCCATCCTTGCTCTGGTGTTTACCGGTAGCCTGCTTGGGTTTTTGTGCTTCAACTTGCCGCCGGCCAGCATCTTCCTTGGTGACGCCGGCAGCATGCTTATCGGACTTGTCGTCGGAACGATGGCTATCCGCGGATCCCTGAAAGGTCCGGGAACGGTGCTCCTGGCCGCCCCACTGGCTCTGTGGACGATTCCTATCTTGGATTCCCTGGCGGCCGTTCTTCGGCGGAAGCTCACCGGGCGCAGCATTTATGCCAGAGACCGTGGACACATACACCACCGAGTGCTGGCAAAACTGGGCAGCGGCCGGAAGGCCCTCGCCGCGATCGCAGCCTGTTGCGCGTTCACCTCAGCAGCAGCTTTGTGCAGCGTCTTCTTGAAGAACGACCTGATCGCCCTGCTCAGTTCCCTGGCAATCGTGTTTATCCTTCTAGCGACCGGTATTTTCGGACGCAACGAGTTCTTACTGGTGTCCGATAGCCTTTGCGGCGCCGCCCGCTCACTCACCCGTCTATTGTCAATGCCGATCCGCGCTGGCCGCACTGAGGCCGGACCCCAAGGCGGGCAGTGGGATGTGCTCTGGGCGGGACTGGTCGAGTCGGTGGATGAATTTGGTCTCCAGGGAATATCTTTGGACCTGGTCGGCCGGACCGAAGAACACGGGTACAGTGTCACATGGCAGCGACCGTCGCCGGACGACCTCCAGCGCTGCTGGCGAATGGAACTTCCCCTTGTCATCCGCGATGAACCGGTAGGGCGCCTCACCTTGATCGGCAATCGCAACGGGACAACGGCATACCAGGACATCGAAAGGGTGCAGAATCTGGTCGAGGCGTTCGAGGCCCGACTGGCGGCGCTTTGGCCCCAGTTGCGACCACCAGGATGCAACCGAGAGGCCTCGGCAGTAGCGGCCGGTGTAGGCCTTCTGCTTTGCCAAGCCGACCAGGGCGACAGCACGCGCGTCGTGGTCCGAAAACAGCCAAAGTAAGCTACGTGTCACACGCAGATCAAGGTAAGGTCGCCGGCAAATCCGGAATCCGAATGCCCAGACTCCAGAGGAGTCGCAAAACAGAAGATCCGAATGTCCAAGAGACGTGGCTGCCAGCGGAACGTGGTGGCCGGCAAACGAACTGTGGGGTGTGTCTGGACTGTCTGTATTTTGCGCTCACGCGCGTGTTTCGGATTCCGCATTTCCGGCTTCGCCTTTCACTCTCCGGCTGGCCCGCCCGATCCGCTCCCGCTCTCCGTGTCCTCTGTGACCTCTGTGGCCCAAGCAGGGCCAGCCACCGAGCCCACCGAGCCCACCGAGAGTGTCCGCAACCCGCATCGCGCATCGCGGCTACGACCATCGACCATCGACCATCGACCATCGACCATCGACCATCGACCATCGACCATCGACCATCGACCATCGACCATCGACCAT
>DQVB01000450.1 GCA_015661985.1 Planctomycetota bacterium
CCGTCGCCCATGATGAACTCGCCCGGCGGCACGTACACCAGCACGCTGCCGTCCTTCTGGTTCACCACCAGGGGGTATTCGATGCGGACCCGATTCGCGCCGATTTCTCGCATCACGGGCATGAGCAGGCTCCTTCGAGGCTGACACCGCTGGCCACGTGGCCGATGCTGCCAGCATGCGCAAGAGGGCCAGGTGCTTTGGGGGACAAATCGGCCGGGGCGACGGTGGGCCTGCGGCTTACTGGCCGCCCCGGACCGGAAGGTTTCGGTTCCGGCCGAGCCGGAACACGGGAAACGATGGATGGGACAGTTCCTTCGCGGTGGCCGGCGGGCCGGCTGGAGCAACTGTGCTCGCGAGGCGGAAGCCCAGGTTGTCGTTGCGGTTGCCGGGCCTGTTCCTGTTGCGGTAGGCGGCCCGGCAGTTGGAGCCGTCGTTGTTCCAACTGCCGCCCCGGCCGACCCGGTTCGAGCCTCAACTCCATCGTCCCAAGACGTTTCATAGTTCCAAATCACTCCGAAGTCGTTCGCCAGCGCCCAGGAAGGCTCGGGCGCCGTTGATGGACCGCACACACGCGACTAGTTGTTCTTCAGTGAGCTGCCGCGAGGCCGCCCCCGCGTGAGCTCCGCACCCAACACACCGCCCGTGCGCAGGACGGCTCCCGCCGGCTGCCCGCGCGGTGATCAAGGAACTGACCTCGCGAGGCGGAAGCCCAGGCTGTCGACGCGGCGGTGGCCGGGCCTGTGCAAGTCGCGGAAGGCGGCCCGGCAGAGGGAGCCGACGTCGCTCCAACTGCCGCCCCGGCAGACCCGGCGCGAGCCTCCCGCTGGCCCAACCGGATTCCGCTCCAGGCTCTTACGGTAATAATCCTCCTCATACCAGTCCGCACACCACTCCCACACGTTCCCGCTCATGTTGTAACACCCATAACCACTCACCCCTTCCGGATATCCATAGACCGGGCAAGTCGTCTCCGATCCCCGGTTGTAATCATGCCGGCACCGATCCACCTGCCACTCGTCCCCCCACGGATACTTGAAGTTCCCCGGACCCCGCGCCGCCTTCTCCCACTGGGCCTCCGTCGGCAGCTCCAAACCGGCCCATCGCGCATACGCCACCGCATCCTCCCAACTCACGCACACCACCGGATGATCCGCCACCTGCGCTGGAAACGATCGCCCACGCCAAACCGGCTCGCCCCAATCCGCCCCGTCCGGCGGCCGGTGACCCGTCTGGTCCACGAACCGCTTGTACTGCCCATTGGTCACCGCGTACAGGCCGATGTAATACCCGTCCAGCCACACCCGGTGCTCCGGACAGTCCTCCTCCTGCCCGTCGCCCATGATGAACTCGCCCGGCGGCACGTACACCAGCACGCTGCCGTCCTTCTGGTTCACCACCAGCCGGTTGGCGGTTGCTTGGCGAACCCACGTCTCAAGGATGCTGCTCATGGCCCGGCCCGTACCTTCTTTCCCGCGCCAAGGGGAGTCTTTTCACCGCGTCGCTTGCGCGACGCATTCTCCCGCTCTCCCCCTCTCCCGTTCCCCCGTTCTCCGGCTCCTCTTTCCGCCCCTGCTCCCCAAAGGGTTCCGCCTACTCCAGCGGCGCATCCTCGACGACCATGGCGCCGCGGTCGGTCGCTTCGCGCGCATCGACCGCGGTGATCGCACCGGCCACGAATGCCCCCTGCAGGGCACACAGGATTTGCAACAGCCCGGCAAGCCGACTGGCCACCGCGCCGCCGGACGACGCCAAGCGTCCTAATTGCTCCGAATGCTGGGCATACTCCTGCGGCGTGCCGGCGATGCGTGCACCGAGCCAATGCGCGTCACTGCCGACCGCGCCGATCCAGCGCACGTGATCCTCGCCCGGGGACAAAGCCGGATCGAGCAGGCAGGCGACCAGGCGCAGCGGCCAATCCTTGCTGCGCGCCGCCTCCTGGAGCGCGTCGTGGCCGACCGGGCCGCGCCGAGCGCCGACATAGACGGCCTGGGCTCGAGCCAGCGGATCTTCGGCCTGCTGGAGCTCGGTAAGCTCTTGGCCGCTCAATTCCTGCTGGTCCCAGACCTGGAACAGGTCGCGCAGGCCGTCCGGCGGCGCCGGCGCCGACTCGACGGTGATCTGGCCCAGTTCGCGATAGGCGGCGACCGCTCGCCGCACGGCCTCCCGGGCGCGCGGCTCTTGCGGCTCCCGTCCGTTTTCCGCCCAGCGCTGGCACAGCGGCAGGGCCTCGGCCAGCGTCATCTCCCCGAGCGCAGCGAAAAGTCTTTCCTCGTCCCCGGCCTTTTTCAGTGCCTCCAGGTAAAGCTGCCGGTCGAAGCCTTCGCGCCCGGCCAGGGCCCGGCGGTAGATTTCGCCCAGGCGCGCACTGCCGCTTTCGGCCACCGTCTGGTTGATCCGCTGCCGAAACGGCTCCGGGGCCAGCAGGAACGCTTGCAGAAAATACTCGCCCGTCTCGTCCCCCAGCGCCTGGTACGCCGGCACCTGGCCGGTGACCAGGTAGAACAAGGCCTCCAGCTCGGTGCGCGCCGGCTTGCGGTCCTGTTGCCGGATCAGCGTTTCCAGTGCGTGCGACTGCTGCGACTGCCCGGTGCGCCACGCCTCGAAGATTTCGTCGTTCAGTTGCGAGTCGTTGGGCAGGCCTTCGATGCTGGCCAGTGCGCCGCGGCGAATGTCTTCGTCGGTGTCGTCCACGTAACTCAGCGCCTCGCGCACCGTGCGTGGCTCGGGCTTCAGTTGGACTGGTCGGCCCAGCTTCCAGTGGCTGGGGA
>DQVB01000564.1 GCA_015661985.1 Planctomycetota bacterium
AGGCCAAGGGGCTGGAGTTCGACATCGTGGTGCTGCCCGAGCTGGACGTGCCGCTGGCCGGCCAACAGCCGGCGGTCGTCGTGGGCCGGCCCCGGCCCACTGCGCCCGTCAACCGCATCTGTCGTTACGTGGCCGAGAAGGAGCGGGTGGTGCTGCCCGAGTCGTTCCGGAGGATGTTTGACGAGGAGAAGGACCAGCGGGTGGCCGAAGCCTTGTGCGTCCTCTACGTCGGTTTGACTCGGCCGAAACACGCCCTGCACATGATCGTGGCGCCGTCGAAGACGAACGAGCGCTCCATCCCCGGCACGGCGGCCGGCGTGCTCCGCGCCGCCTTGGCCGGCCCCGGGGCGGCCGAACCGGAAACCATGCTCTACCAGTGGGGCGAACCAGCTTGGTTCCAGCGGCTTGCAGAATCCAAGACGGCCCCGGAACGAGAGGCGCAAACCGTCACCCTCCGCCTGGCGGCAGCCCCGCGCCGGCCGTCACGAGGGTTGGAGCGGCGAAGCCCCTCACAGCTGGAAGGCGGCCGCCGAGTCGATCTGGCCCGGCGGTTGCAACTCCACGGCGCCGAATCCCGCAATCGGGGAACCCTTCTCCACGCCTGGTTCGAACAGATCCGGTGGCTTGAGGACGGCGTCCCGGACGAGGCGTCCCTGCGACGGACGGCTGAGGCGATCAACCCGGCCCGGGAAGACCTCTCGGCGCTGGTGGCCGAGTTTCTTGTGGCCATCCAGAAGCCGGCCATCACCGCGCTGCTCAGCTGCCGCACGTACCAGGAGCCGGGTACCGATAGCGCCGTCCACCTGCGCCCGGAAGTGGCCGACCCCCAGTGGCGCGTCTATCGCGAACTGCCCTTTGCCCTGCGCCACGGTGATGCGATCCTCAGCGGCCAGATCGACCGCCTGGTGCTCCTGTGCGACGGCCGAAAACCGGTGGCCGCCGACGTCGTGGATTTCAAGACCGATGCCTTCTCCCACGACGACCGCCAGGCCTTGGCCGAGCGGGTCGTCCATTACCAGCCGCAACTGGAGGCCTACGGCCGCGCCGTGGCCAAACGCTTCGCCCTGCCGCTGCAGCGCATCTCCGCACGGTTGGCCTTCGTCACCCCAGGCATCGTCGTGCCTGTGCCGCTGCGCTGAGGCCGCTTGGGGGATGGTGCGTTTCAAGGGGCGTCGACCAGGCCCCACAGCTGCTCGGCCACAAAGGCCAATTGCGATCGCGGCCAGACGGGCACCGTCACCTCGGGGCGATCGTCGCTCACCACGGCCGCGATGTCGCTGCGCATAGCGGCCAGCGGCGGATCGCCCCGGCCGTGTCGCCAAACTTCCACCTTCGGCCCTTCGGCGTCGATGTGTCCTTCGACGAGGACCAGCTGACAATGGCCGAACAGCGGCGCCAGCTTCCGGTAGAAATCCTCGCCCGCTTCCCGGCCCAGGTAAATGCCGATCAACTCCGCGGTGACCACGGCCACCGGATCGGCCCCGGCCTTGCGCTGGCGGTAGGAATCCTTGCCGGGCCGATCCAGTTCGTGGCGATGGGCACTATGCTTGACGACCCCGACCCGGATCCCGCGACGGGCCAGCTCCTCGATCAGCTCGACGATCAGCCTCGTCTTGCCGTGGTTCTTCCGCCCTACGATATGCACTCGTTTCATCATGCCGTCCGTTCGTGTCCCAATCCGGTTCAGCTTCGCTTTTGGGTGTCGTCTGCGGCCGCCCGCCGGCGCCAGTCCGCCGCCACTCGCCGAAACAAACAAGGCCACGGCCAGGCGATCGGGCCTGCGCGCAATGAGATCAGCCACGCAGGTCAGGCCGTGACTGACGCAATCCCCATTCCCTCTGCATGAACCTCAAACGTCTCGGCTCGCCCTCCGTCCAACCCGCAACCCCTTCGCCCGGGCGTCTCCTGGGCGGAGGCCGCGTTTCGTCAGGTGGAGCCCGACATGCTCGCTGGTGTGAGTTGTCCCACAGATGTGCTGCACGCGTCAACCCTGCTTCGACGCCCTCGCTTGCCAATCCAATCCCAACGGCTGGCGGTACGATGTCGCCGGTCTATCGTCTCCTCGTTCAACGGCAGGCCCAAGGCCACTGCTATACGGCAAACAGTTTGAGATTTCCGGGTTCGATCGTAGGGGGGCTGTTCACGACTTGGCTGGCGGGCCCCACGGTCGCCGGGCCGCAGTCGTCTGGGCGCAAGCCGGAGGCGCGCGGCTCACGGCACGCGTATCTGCTGCGGCGAGCACCCGCCAGCCGGCCAACACGCCCGCGGCCGCTGCCCAATGACGGCGCCGAAGGGTACAATATCCCGCAACGACTCGTGGTCGGACAACTGGGCTGCGCCCGGGTGCCGCTGCCGTTGGAAAGGCGCACCGCGGAGGGAGTTTGTGGGAGGAGACAGGCGTTGGCAGCCAACGTGGTGGAGATCCTGGAAGGGTGTGGGCTGTTTGCTCAGCTGAAACCAGCCAGTTTCCAGCGCCTGTTCACCATGGCCCGGCTGGTGCATTTTGCCAAGGGGGAGATGATCTTCCGCGACGGCCAGGTTTGTCCGGGCGTGTACGTCGTGGGCAGCGGGCTGGTGCGCGTGTTCAAGATCGGCGCCGGCGGCAAGGAGCACGTGCTCCACCTGGTCGGTCCCGGCGAGACGTTTGCGGAGGTGGCGGCGATCGGCGATTTTCCTTGTCCGGCCCACGCCGAGGCGCTGGCAGCGTCGTGCTGCGTGCTGCTGCCGGCGTCCCGGTTTCGCCAGGCGTTGGCTGAAGACCATCAGCTCTGTCTGGATCTCATGGTGTCCCTGACGCTCTGGGTCCGGCAGCTGGTGAGCTTGATGGAAGACGTCGTCCTGAGGGACGCCGCGGGACGTGTGGCCCGTTACCTGCTCGATACCCCTGCCGGCCCGGATGGGCTCGTCCATTTGCCGAGCCTCAAGCGGCATGTGGCCAGCCACCTGAACCTGACCAGCGAAACCTTCTCGCGCACCATCCGGCGATTGGCCGAGGCCGGGGTCATCGAGCCGCGGGAAGGAAACCGATTGGCCTTGCGGGACCGAGCCAGGCTTCGCCAGGTGGCCGAGGGGCTCCTGCCGCCTGAAGATCCGGGCCGGCTGTGACGGCTGCGCCGTCCGACCGCCTCAGGTGGCGGCGGCCCTACGGTGGCTGGAGGCACCACGCAGGCAAGCTCGGACAAACAGACAGCCGAGCGGGCACCGTGGCCTACTCGATCTCGTGCACCAGGATGGCATTGTGGCGCGTCGTACTCAGGCCGGTACCGGCCAGCAGTATCAGGCGGTCACCGGGCCCCAGGTATCCGGCGGCCCGGCCTTGTTCGATTACATAACCCAGCAACTGCTCACGGTCCTCCACCGGCGCGCCCGGCAGTGGGATCACACCCCAGTAGAGGCACATGCGCCGCAGTGTCGTTTCCGAGTCGCTCACACCAATGATGGAGACGAAGCGGCGGTTCTTGGAAGCCGTCAGCGCCGTGCGACCCGATGCACTGGCCACCACCATCGTGCGGGCGTGGAGGTACTCGGCCAGGCGACCGGCGGCGCATGTGGTCGCTTCGGTGATCTCATTCAATTCGGCCGGTACAGAATCAGGCGGCATCTCGCGCTGCGCTCGGTAGCGGAGCGTTTCCGTGGCCACGGCGATGCGGTGCATCATTTCCACGGCCTCGCGCGGGTATCGGCCGATGGCCGTTTCGCCGGAAAGCATACAGGCGTCGGCTCCGTCGAGGATGGCGTTGGCCACATCGGTCGCCTCGGCCCGGGTGGGGATCCGCGAATGCTGCATGCTGTCGAGCATCTGAGTGGCCACGATCACGGGTTTGCGATATCGGCTGCAAGCGGTGATGATGCGTTTTTGTACCACCGGCACTTCGGCGATGTCGATCTCCACCCCCAGATCCCCTCGAGCCACCATGATGGCGTCAGCGGCCTGAACGATCTGGTCCAAGTTCTCCACGGCCTCGGGCTTTTCGATCTTGGCCACCACCTGGGCCTCCGAGCCCTGACCCTCGATCAACGCTTGCAGCTGACGCACCTCCTCGGCGGTGCGCACAAAGCTCAGGCCGATGAAATCGATGTCGGCCGAAGCCGCCCAGGCGGCTGTCTGGCGGTCCCGTTCGCCCAAGGCCGGCACGCTCAGTTTGACTCCCGGCAGATTCACGCCCTGGCGACTCCGCAACACGCCGCCTTGCACAACCCGGCAAGTGGCCGCGTCGGGTTCCAGCTGCTCTACCACGAGGCTCACCGTCCCGTCGGCCAAGACGACCCGGTTGCCCACCTCCAGTTCGTCGAGCAGCGCCGGATAGGTGGTGGTCAGCTCGCCGGGGCCGGCCGGCCGCTGGCCGCGCACCAGGCGTACGCGGTCCCCCGGCTCACACTGGAAACGATCACCTGGCAATTCACCCAGGCGGATCTTCGGCCCGGCCAGATCGACCAGAATGCCCACCAGCTGGTCCGCCCTCCGGCTGGCTTCCCGGATCAACCTCACGCGGGCGTCGTGTTCCTCACGGTCCCCATGGGCCGTATTGATGCGGAACACGTCGACCCCGGCCTGGATCAGCTCGACCAACTGCTCCAGCCGGCCACAGGCCGGGCCGACGGTGGCCACGATCTTCGTGTAACTCGGACGCCGACTGGATCGCACCGCTTGCTCCTTTCCACCCCTCTGCCACCCCGACGCGTATGCCCCACCCCGCTGGACGTTTCCGCGATCGACCTGGAAACAGCCCGGCCCGCGGAAAGACTGAACCGCCTCCGGCAAAAAAAGGGCCGCTTTTCACTCCGGGTACGGTCGTGCGAGACGGAAACGGGGGTGCTCGTCCAAAAACGACCTGACCCGCCCCTCGCGCTGAAAAGCCTCGGGGAGAAACTCAAGAGCCTTGCGGAGCCGCTCGTCCGGCTCGGCGCAGCTGAACCGCAAGAACCCGCTGCCGGCTTCACCAAAACATTCGCCGCCCAAACAGGCTACGCCGAAGCCATCGTCGGCGCCCTCCAACAGGTACATAGCCAGCCCGTGGGAAGTGATCCCCAGCCGATTGCACACGGCCGCCACCGATGGGAACACGTAGAACGTGCCGCCGGGATCAAGACAGCGCACGCCGTCGATCCGGTTCAGGCCGTCCACCAGGATCTGGACCTTCTGCCGGAAACGCTGCATGGCCTGGCGGCTCTCCTCGTCGTCCTTCTCCAGCGCCGCCATGCCTGCCCGCTGGACAAAGGGCGGAACGCACGACAGCGATGTGTTGATCAACTTGCCGAACATCTCGGCCACCTCGGGATGCGCCGCCGCGAAGCCCAGTCGCCAGCCGCTCATGCTATAGGATTTGCTGAATGTGTAGGCCGCCACGCATTGCTCCAGCATCCCCGGCTGGGCGGTGATCGATTCGTGCCGCCCACGCCATACCATCCGATCGTAGGGCTCGTCGCTGAAAACGGCAACCTCCCGGCCACGCACCAGGTCGGCCAGCCCCTGCAGGTCTTCGGCTGTGGCCACTCCACCCGTCGGATTGTGGGGACTGTTCAGAAAAATGGCTCTGGGTCGGGGATCCTCACGCAGAAACCGGTGGACGTCAGTCAGGTCCGGACGGAACTGACGATCCTGCTCAAGCGGCGACAGCCATACGCGGCCGCCGCGCCGGGCGATGTTCGGCAGATAGGTCGGAAAATGAGGAGTGAAGACCAACACGCCGTCTCCCTGATCCACAAACGCTTCACAGAAGAGCCATTCGAACACCTTCGCCCCGGGACCGACCACGATGTTGTCGGCCGTGGTCGCCAGTCCGTACTGCCGGTTGACGAAATCCGAGGCCGCCTGGCGGAATTCGGGCAGCCCCATGGAGGGGCAATAATGCGTCTGATCCGACTGGATCGCCTCGATCCCCGCCCCCTTGGCCGCGGCAGTGCTGGGAAACGGGCTGTCCCCGATCTCCAGCTCGATGACCTCCTTGCCCGAGGCCGCCAGCTGCTTGGCCCGAGCCAACACGTTGAATGCCGTTTCCACCGTGATCGTCCGTGCAAACTCGCTGAAACCAGCCCTCATCGTCCCCTCGCCAAAGGTCCCTGCAAAGATGGTGCGAAAATGGCTCACATTCCCCCGACGTCCGTGCGCTGCGTCGCACGACGAGCAGGAATGTTTGCCGAACAAGGCGCGGGCTGAGCGAGCCGCGTCGTCTCGGCCAGCCGGACCGGTGCCACGCTATCCGGTTCCGCCCGAGACGTCAACCTCTGCGGCCTCGCCGATGGTACCCTGCCGGGGCGTGGGACGGCGGCTGCCAGCCACGGGGTTCCTCCAACCCGATGCCCGGTCCAAGCCTTTGAACCCAGCGGATCATGATTATCAACGGACCCAACCACCGGCGACAATCCATCCTCCGCCGTTGTCCCCGTGCTCCCCGTGCACGCAGCCGGAGCGGCCGCTAGCGCATGCGCAGACCCCACGCTGCCGCCGGCCGACTTCCCCGGCAGACCTGCTGGCAAAGGTGTCCGGCCCATGACATAAATGCCCCTGGCCTTCGGTACGCGGCAGTTCAGGAACATGCCCGTGTTGTGTTCAGACAAGCCTCCCTGTTGAGGGATCAAAGCGAATGGGCCGCTATCTGTCGATCACGAACTGCCCAAGCCAGAAGGGACCGGCCCGGATCTGTCAGACGCCGCAGCGCCGGGCGCATTCCGCGGCAAAGTCGATCGTTCGTTCCTGGAGATCGGAAACGTGAAGGTGCATGCGAGACGGATTGGTATCTGGTGTGGCCCGCTACTGGCGGTCGCCTCGGTCTGCGCCGTCGGCCCTGCCTCCAGGGCAAGGGCTGATGAATCGACGGCACTCACGGTGGACCATCAGCGGCTAGTCGGGGAGGCCGATATCTGTCTGGACCGGCCGGTGTCGCGGGGCGAGGCGGCCATGCCCGTCGGCACTGGCCGGATGGGAAGCCTACTCCGGACGACGCCCCACGCGATGCACTTTCAGGCGAATCACACCGATGTCTACCGATTTCTCCCGCAACTATCCGGGCCTGTGGAAAGAAGCCCTTGCCGACTTGCCGACCAACGCCGACGTCGACTGCGTGAGGCCGCGGCGATCGAGCGTGCCCCGGACGATCCCGCCCCGCCGAAAGGCCGTTATGTGGAACCCACACTGCAGGACGTGCGATACGGCCCGCACGAAAGAAACGTCCTCAACTTGTGGAAAGCTCCCGGCGACCAGCCCACACCGGTGGTGATGTTGATCCACGGCGGGGGGTGGACCAGGGGGGCGAAGGCGGAACGGTTCGATCGACGCAATATCGACGTCTGGAGTGGCATCCCGTACCTGGAGGCGGGCGTGTCGGTCGTGAGCATCAGCTATCGACTCACACCGCAGCACCCGCTGCCGGCCCCCGTGCACGATGCGGCACGAGCGTTGCAGTTCGTCCGCCACAAGGCCGAGCAGTGGGGGCTGGACAAGACGAAGGTGGCCGTGGCGGGCGGTTCGGCGGGCGGGGCTACTTCTCTGTGGTTGATCTACCACGACGATTTGGCCGATCCGCACAGCGAGGACCCGGTGGCCCGCGAGTCGACCAAGCCGACCTGTGCAGCGGTCGAAGCGCCACAAACGTGCATCGACCCGATCCTTTGCAGACAATGGGTGGGTGCGAACGTGCTGCGGCACCGCATGATCCCCTATTCGGTCGGAATGAAGAATGCCGACGAGCTGCTGAAGAACTACGCCAAGTACAAGGAGATATTCCGCGAGTTCTCGGCGTACTTTCACGTGGACAAGGACGACCCCCCGGTGCTCCTCTACTGCTACGGGACGACGCAGTCTCCGGCGCCGGACGTGGGCACGGCTATCCACAGCCCGGTTCTCTGCTGGAAGCTGAAGCAGAAAGCCGACGAAGTCGGCGCGGAATGCGATTTCCTGCTCCGCTCGACCCGCAGCAAACGCTTCTACGACCGGACGCTGGTCGAATTCGTGAAGTCGAAGCTACTGGCAAAGTGACGCTGTGTAGAGTCGCACCTGCTCTTACACCGGATGAAAACGTAATAGAATACCACCAGTGCGGCGCGCCGACTGGGCATACCAAAGGGCGCCCTTGGCCGGCGCCTTGCGATTACTGCGTCCTGTTCGGACAGCGCCCCGTTGATACGAAAGGCCGTGTCTTTCCACGCGGCATACCAGCCCGAAGCGCAAGCGAGGGATTCGAGGGAAGTTGTCTCTCCTCCCCCGCTCGCGCGTCGCCCTTGGTATTGAAGTGGCGCAGTCCAACTATTGAAGGAGGCGGCTGATGGGACGAACCGTGTTGATGGCATGTTTTGTTGTTTCCCCGCTCTTACATGGCGGAACGTTTGGCGCGGTCGATGTGGACGGTGTGAAGATCGAGCTGGCCGACGCAGCCGGGCCGGCGACGGTTCGAGCCGAAATGGTGGCCAAGCATAACCTGCGGATCGACGTCGACCCACGCGGCGTGCGCCAGCCGCTGACCATCCGTGTGCAGCTTCCCATCAGTGGACGCGGCTATTGGCCGGCTGAGGATGTCGTGGTGGTCGATGCGTCGGGCGAGCCGATCGCCGCCAGGCACAACGGAACGGCATGGGAAGAGTTCACGATCACGGTCCCCCCTGTACGTGCCAGCTACACGGTCCGGGCAGTGCAGCCCAAGGCTCCACGGCCGCGGGTGTTTCCCGAAGAGGAGCGATCCGTGGCCGATCCGACGACCGGTGTCAGGGCAAAGATCACCAACTGGTACAACGGGCGCCGTGTGGCCCTCTGCCTGCGCTTTGACGATTCACATCCCACGCATCTGTCGACGGTGATTCCGCTGCTGCGACAGTACCGCTTTCGCGCCACATTTATGATCAACCCGGGCACGCCAGACCAGCGGAGTCCCCGCCGCTGGCGATCGGCCTATCAGGAGCACAAAGCCGAGTGGGAGGCAGTGGCTCGTGAGGGTGACCAGGAATTCGCAAACCACACAGCGCATCATCGCGGTGCCGCCGATGACGAAGAGATGGAACATGAAATCGGCGATGCGGCGAAAGTCATCTGGTCGCTCTTTCCCCACCGCAGCAAGCTGTTGGCTTTGAACCTGGGCGGTGGCACTTGGTGGGTGACCAAACGGCCGCTTCGCTACTACCTCGATAAGTACCCGTCCTTCCTCGTCACCGGTTCGTTGGGCATGGACGACACGTATGGCAACCGCGTAGCCGCCTTTCGGCAACACCTCGAGCGGAACCTGGCCCCCAACCGGCTCGGATGGTGCAAGGTGCATTTCCATTCGGTGGGCAAAGGGGCGGCCAGCAGCGAGGAGAACTTCCGGGCCGTGCTGGAGATCATCAAACAACACGAGTCGCAGATCTGGATTGCGGGCCTGGCCGATGCGTACAAGTACTTGACGGAACGCCGCGGGGCGAAGCTGTCGATCCGGAGCACCGGCTCGGACCGTGTCGCCCTCGAGCTGTCCTGCACGACAAACCCGGAGCTGTTCGACCACCCGCTCACAATCGATGTCGGGCTGCCGGAGCCTTGGGCCCGTGGTCACGTCGTCGTAACGGACGTACAGGGTAACGTCCTGGCCGCGAACAGGGTCCCCACACTCGCTGGCGGAGAAACCCTGCTGCGCTTCAACGTTCCCCCAACCGACACGACTTGCCTCATCGAGAGGCGGTGAGGATATGAACTCATGAGGAGTATTCTCCAGGACCAACGACGATACTGAACTTCCTCGTTCCCGCGTTCCTGTCTGGGAACGAGCTGTGAAGCCGGCGGTGTCGGCCTCGGCGCAAACGGAGGCTCCGCCGCCGTTGCACTACGGGGCGGATCGATCACGTACCGCCACATGAGTTTCGACGTCTTCTTGGTTACCTTCCGTGATGGCTCGAACGCCCAGGCCGATAGACGCGCTGCGCGTGCTGTCCTGGATTCATTTGATTTCGCGCACGACCCGGAATCCTCATGTTACGAGATCAACTTCAATGATGGGACTCAT